>CAZGSC010000022.1:3130-31105 GCA_964528325.1 uncultured Chloracidobacterium sp.
CAAACCCGCCCGAAAGAGTGAAAGATGAATTGAAATTTACTGCTCCGCTGCCTACCGTGAATGTGTTACCGCTTTGGGTGTAAATATTGTTGAAGTTAAAGTCGGCTGCTCCGTTTGTAAATAAAGCGGCACTTTGATAGTTGACCGGATTGTTGAAATTGACCGTGCCGGGCGAGCCGCCACCGGTGATCGCAGCATTCGGAGCATTGATAGTTAAGTTCGGAATATTTGCTGCCCCGGGCGATATGGTAACCGTCCGCGCAGCCGTGCCGCTGATCACCAGCGGAATATTGCCGCCGTCCCAGGTCGAAGCGATATTGAGCGTTCCGTCCGCTTCAAACGTCGCAGACGCGCCGCCGTTGTTCTGGACAATTCCGTCGGTCAGGGTAAGTGCTCCGGTCGTGATCAACGTGCTTGTGGTATTGAAATAGATTCTATAGTTGTAGAAGCCCGGGTCTTTGTTGATCGTTACATTCGGTAATGTGAATGTCGCCGGCAGGTTTAGATATGTATTGCCGTTACTGCCGGTGAACACCACCGTGCCGTTGCCGCTGAATGTGCCTCCACCGGTTACCGCAAGCGTCTGCTCATTTCCCGTAAAAGTTACCGTCCCGGAGGCCGTATCAACAAACCCGCCCGAAAGAGTGAAAGATGAATTGAAATTTACTGCTCCGCTGCCTACGGTGAACGTCCCGTCGGATTGGCTGTAACCAGAACCCCCAACAGTAAGTGTTGTTGAGTCAGCCTGCGTGATAATTCCCGTATAGCCCGCATTGATCTGAAGCCCGCTGAGGCTGCCCGCAAAACCTGCGTCGATCGTCGCATTCTTTGTGCTGGTGCCGTCAAAGACGGCTATGTCGCCTGAGCCGGGCACCACGTCGCCCGACCAGTTTGCAGCCTCGGACCAATCGTTCGTCGTCCCGCCGCCGTCCCAGGTGCGGTTGACAAAAACCGGCTCGGCCTCGTTGTTAACAGGCCAAAGCTGCTGCTCTTGGGAAACAAAAACAGAAGCTCCCGCCGCATTGTTGCCCGCGGCGATGGCTGCTAGCGTGAACAGAATTAACGTGATAACGATAATGCGTGGCGACGTATGCAGCATAGACCAATCTCCTTTGTGTCTGTCGGAATTACACAATTCACGCTCATCAGAAGAACCGTGGGGGTCAACTTAAAACGCAAGTAAGATTGGTCTGAAACGTAAATTCGCCATCAGCATACTCCCGAAACCCTTTTTATGCAAGCAAAATGTGAGCGGCGGCAGATTGCCTGGTCAGCACAAACCGCAAAGTTACATCTGTTGCACAGATAAAATATTGAACATTCTAGGCAAGATGAGCGTATAATGGGCCATGATCTGTATTTATCAAACGATCGGGTTCTTTGAAAAATAGTCGTCAACAGCAAATAGAGTATCGAGAATAGTGATCAGGTGTCTCACCAAAGATCGCCGTGCCGCGAACAGGTGAAACGCAGTAAATGTATTATTTACAACAATTGCGAAATGTGTGGCACAATGTGTTATTTTTTCTCAAAAAACGTGAAACGGCGGGTCAAAAACGCGGCAACTCTAATAAAAACAATAAGTTGCGCGTTTCACTTTGGCAGTGGGACATTGTGAAACGGCTAGACCGCAAAAACCGCCGGAACGCCGGTACACTTGGGACGCACGAGACACTTGGGAACGCATGATACGCCGAAAGGAAAAGGCCGGGGCTTTTTGGGCTCCGGCCGGGGTTTCTGAGGATCACTGTTGGATGCAGAGGGTTCTTAAAGGGGCTATCGTTCTTCTGGCGGGTGGATCTTGTTTTTGGATCGGTCAAGGCTCATGCCTTTCCGGTCGAATATCAATAGTTATCTGATCTGCGTTTGGTACGCGGTCCTGATGCGAAGCTGCTGGTTGCGATTGAGCCGGATATGCTTGCCGCGTTGGACAACAACGGCTCCGACGCCAAACGCCGCACCTACTCCGGCACCGACCGCGGCTCCAACCGGGCCTCCGGCGATGCCGCCGATGATCAATCCTGCTCCTGTAGGAGCACCGATCTTGATCGCGTTTTGTTTGTACGAGTTTTGGCCGATCGCCGTGCCTTCGACATCGACTCGCTTGACGTTGTCGCCTTTGACCGCAAAAACCTCGGTCAACACGGCACTGAAATTGCTCCAGCGGCTGTCGCTCAACACTATCCGGTCGAATGACAATGAGATCTCGGAACGTTGTTTGATGCGGCCGGGCTTGACGATCTTGGCGACTCGGCCTTCGATAGTCGCTCCTGCGATCTCTGACGGCGCAGTGACCTTTGCCGTGAACGGCGAACCTTCGCGGGTCTGCTGCGTGTTCAGATCGTCCTGAAGTTCAACAATGATCTCAGTGTCGCGCGGGATTATGATGATCGCATTGCCGCCGGTTTGTGCGACCGCACTATTGATGCTGTCAATCGGAGCTGAAGACTGATCCGTACTAGAAGATCGTTGTGCCGCTCCGGTTAAAATTCCGCGCCGCGTCAGACCGGACGGAAGATCTGCACTAAAAGAACGCTTTTCAAATCCAGTGTCATAGCCAAGCTCAAACCCTTGCTGATACCCGTCACGATAATCGTCGATCGATCCGTAATCATTGTTATATGCCCGGTCAGCCTTCGAATACTCGGCATGACGTGAATAGTCCTTTCCAAGGCTGTCCACAATATCCTTATAGCCGGCCATAAATCCGTCGGAATATCCGGTCCGATAACCACGCTGAAGAGTTGCATCTGAGTCTTGTGCCTGAGCTGTAACAATTACAGGAAAAATCAGGATACTTAAGAAAGTGCTTAAAACTATGATAGAGATATTTCTACTCAACTTCATTTTGCTCTCCTCTAAATTGCTACTGGAATTACTATGAAAACTAAAGACTGCCTATGGTTATACACTAATGCTTAAGAACTTACAAGAGCTTTTTTGCATTTTTTTGATATTTTTTCGAAAGCGTTATTAATCTAGCGCTTAAGCCGCAAAACAAAAAAAGCGATGAAACGGATTTTGGCCGCTTCATCGCAATAATCTAATTAAGAGGAGTTATCTAAAAACTCCGACGGAAGAGATACGACGCCCGGATAAAAAATGTTCGACTGTTTCTGGCTAGGCCGGCTTCTCCCTGATTTGTGAACGGGTTAAAGCCTTTGTAATTGAAATTGTCATTATATCCGGCATAAAAAGCCGTCCCCGGGCTTGGACTCCAACCAAAAAGGAACTGGCCGCTCGCATTCGAACTCAAAGTGTCATAATCCCATCGAGCACGAATATAGGTAAATCTGGTAAATGAATACGTCGAGCGTAGCGAGAAGATATTTGTGTCATATGCTATGAGTCCGGTGTCGTCCCGCTTTAATTTGCTTTTCGTGTAATCGAGAGAAACGCGCAAAGGGTCAACAGGTTTGTATTCAAAGCCGAAATTTACATCAAATTGCCGTCCCGTGCCAGGGTCAAGTGCGGGCGGCGGTGCAAAATCGGGATAAGGATTTGCATTTGGATCTGCCTGGTACAAATACAACTTTCTAATGTATTCAAGATATCCGGGACTGTTAAGGTAAGCCTGAAAAGCTGAACTTGCTCGCGGGTATCGGTTGCCGGCTCCGAAATCGTAATCAAATGCGTTAAAGATCATGCCGGTAAACCCGTACACGAACAGCTGTTTATTTATGTTCTTATTAAAATTAAGACTGTAGTAAAACTGTTTTGCGGAACGCGTCGGTGCGCCGGCAAATCCGCCTGCGAATTCTTCCGCGTAATCTTTTTCATGCCCGGTTCCTGCCTCGGCAGTGATAAAAAGATTGCCCTGCATTGCAAGATTGACGCTTGTGCCGATCAGGCTGTCCTGGCCGCGTCCCTGCCAATCAAATATGATACGCCCGAACTGCCGCCAGTCGGTGCGGATCAATTTGGCCGCCGGATTCGATTTCGTACTAAGGCGGTTTGAGAAAAATGCGGTATTTGAGTTGACACGACGCGTAAATCCGGCATCGGCTCGATAGTCTTTTGTTCGTCCGGATAATTCGGCATACCAGCCGTGTGTATCGGCCGTATGATCGAGATTCCAAAAGTATCCAAATCCATTTCCGACTCGATATCCATCAGGGAAACGTTTTTTTGAATACGTTTCCAAAACCTGAAATGTCATCGTCGTTTTCGGGTCCAGCTTGAACTTTCCATCAAAGCCGCCGAGAAAATTGCGATTCTTTGGAAACATTCGAGCAGTCGCAAAAAATCCTATATTGTTTTCGCTGCCAAAATCGCGCTTTACCCGCACGACGCCGAACGTTGCATTTTTATCGAGAAACGGTTCAATGGGTGAGCACCGTCTAGGTGGACGGCCGTTTGCAATGTCGTCTGCACGGCCGGCCTGGCACACGCGAAGTTCACCGCGTTCATCCTCTGAGTAATTTCCAGGGGCGTTGTCAGATGCAACCATAACGCCAAATGTATTTCGGCCGCTCTTTCCTGAAAGTTTTATGGCAACGTCGGGATCGATTATCGTGCGCGAATAGAACGGCTGCAGCGGCGTCTCAAAAATATCTTTCCCCTCGAGAAAGAACGGGCGTTTTTCCGCAAAAAAGATCGGGAAACGCTGATTTGCCGCTACGACAGGAGCATCAGCCTCGATCTCGGCATAATCCGGATTGATCGCCGCATCGAGCGTCACGTTCGGCGAGATCGTGTATTTCAGATTAAGGCCGATATCTTTCTTTACAGGATCATTTGTAAATTTTCCCGGATCCTGAAGTCCGATCGGGTTGAAGATCGGATCAAAAACGCCAAACTGCTCATAACCGGCATTTGAGATCGTCCGCTTACGCTGACCGGTCTCAGAGACCGTAATGCTCGGAACTATTTCAAGCGTCCTTTCATATTTGATCTGATCCATGCCTGTGATCTTGCCGTGCTTTATGAGGAAACCCGAAATATCGCGATCGTCCGGGAGCCATTGATCGAATTCGCTATTTAAACGCTGGATGTTTCGAGCGGTATTAAATCCCCAAGACCTTCCTTTGCCGGCGGCATATCGCAAAGATTTGAATGGGATCTTGACCTCGACCGACCAACCCCAATCTTCGATTACGCCTTTAGATTCCATTACGATATCGACAGAAAAGTCGGCACCTTTTCCCTCGGTATAAATGCCGTCTTGTTGTATGCCCAGCGGATTGAACCAAAGGACATACGCCCGACGACGATCGTCATACGTATCGAGCCATATGCGGACATTGTCTTCGCCTCCCAAACTGTCACGCTTTGCCACTGTCGCTCTGATCTTGTCCTTCTCATCCCAACACTTGAATGCGACGTAGAGGTTCTTCTCGTCGTACATCATATAGACTTCCGTCGGCTTTGAAGGTGCGGTGTTGTAACCCGGGCCGGTTTGATAGAAATCTTTAAAGATCGCCGCACTTCTCCAGCCGTCGTCGTCAACTTTCCCGTCGATCACAGGTTCCGTGGACACTTGCGGTATCGTGACTGGCCGCGATTTTTCGGATGGTATCGCTACCTTGCCGCCATACTTGACGCCGCTGCTGCTATTTCCGGAACCCGCGTTCAAACTACCTGAACCGGCTGGAGCGGAAGATGTGACGGCTTGCTGGCCGGCAATTCCACACACAAAAACCAATACTGCGAGCATGGAAGCTATCTTTTTCATAATTGCACCTAAAGATCAGGAAAATGAAATTAACGGGTATAACCAAATACGTGGTCGCCAGTGACTAAAACGATATTCCGGTCAGAAAGTTTCAGTAATTTGAGTTGGCTAAATTAATTAACGTTGCCTGAGCCGAAAAATATATCGCCGACTGACCTTGTTCCGTTCCACGGGGAGTGGAACAAATGGAACAGAGTGGAACACACGCCAATGTAAAGCTCAAACCTTCATTTGTTCCCTACACATCTTGCCCCGCGTTACTTAAAGCTACGCATATGGGGGCAAGATTTGTTGCTAGCGGGCTTGCGTCAGCGTTCGAGCCTTGGATACCGAAACCCCTGATCGCACGGGCATTTCTGATGGGCGTATGTTAGTATCAGTATTTTCGTTTTCCTAATGGAACGCGGGAGTAAAAATGCGCGAGATGGCAGACAATGAAATATTACCGTCGATGACCCACGATGAAGACATACATCATACGATCGCAGATGCGGATGATATAGAAGAAGTCTGGGAAAAAGAGTTTTCCGTCGGCGACGTTTTCCGAAATCTCGGCCACCATCCCGCACAGCTTATCACGCGATGGAATTGGAAGTCGGTAGTTTTGGCGGTGATCATGCGCGGGCTGATCTACCTGACCATTTATCTCATAAGCGGAGAGAACTGGACCGTTACACTCACCGCAGTTATGGTCGAATTGCCTTTCCGAGTTCTCACGACGGGTGTAGCCGGGGCTCTCGTTCAGTCGTTCCGAAAAGCAAAACCAATTTGGCTCGCCAACCTGATAGTCTCGATCATGCTGCCGGCATTTAGCCATACGGTCGAATTTGCGGTGCATTACGGGCAGGAAAAGTACTTTTCCGACATTCTGGCCGCCACAAAGGACGGCGTCACGCGCCAACGAACATTTGCAATTTCGGTCCTGTTTTCCGTCGTCTCTGTCCTTTTTAATCTTTACGCAATGCGAAAGGGTGCTTTGCTCGTCGGTGCGGGCGAGGCTACGCAGTCGTTGAAAGACGATTTCAAACAGATACCGCGCCTTGTCGGCGAATTCATCGTCGCTCTTCCCATGCTGATATTGCGATTTGCCGAAAGCGGCAAGCTGCATTACGCTCTCGGAGTATTTTTTAGTTTCGGGATGATGGTCGGCACGATACTTGGTGCGGCACGTGGAAAATTGCAGTGGGCAACAAGATCTGCACTTGGTGCGTGGGCAGTTCTGCTATTTGCACTCATACTTACGTTTATCGGAAGACGCATCCTCAACCGCAACACCCGGACAAAAGAAAGTTGACCTGTATTTAGATGCTCGAATTAGTTTTTGCGAGTTTAAGAGTTCGTCCGTTTCGCACGCTCATCAGCGTTGTCGGAGTGGCTCTCGGTGTCGTGCTTGTGATCTTGTTTACAGGCCTCGCTCGAGGCATGACCAACGACCTCGCCAAACGAGCTGCCAACTGGAAAGCAGAGATCGTCTTCACGCGGCCCGGCGGCATGGATACGATGAGCTCCAATGCGGCGGTCAATCTCGCATACGCCAAAAAGTTGCTTGAGATAGATGGCGTCGCGGCAACAGTGCCTGTGATCCGTTACGTCTCGCCCGATTCGAGAGGCAAATGGGGGATCAAACAAGTTGACGGCGTCGACTGGCAGCCATTTGCCGAAATGAACGATATGCATCTCGTCGAGGGCCGTGCACCAACGGCAGCCGACGAGATCATTATGGATCAGCGTGAGATACACGACACAAATCTCAAGATCGGCGACGCGTATGAACTTTTTGGCGGCAAGCAGTACAAGATCGTGGGAGTTTTTGAGCCGCCTTCCGGTGCGAGGACAAAAATGTCCCTTGCCGCGATGCAGGAAGCTCTGCAAACCGATAAATGCACTTATATTCTCGTAAAGATCAAGAATGGTGCTGACGCCGCCAAAGTCGCAGCGAAAATAAACGAAGTTCTGCCCGGCAACAAGATCAATCTTACAAGCGATCTCGTCATCGACGCCCAGGAGCGAATTCCTGGCTTGAATACATTCCTTCGCGTTCTTGTTGTGCTGGGAGCATTCGTTAGCATGATATTCGTTCTGCTTTCGATGTACACGACCATCACTGAGCGGCGGAAAGAGATCGGCATCCTCAAATCTCTTGGAGCGTCAAACTCCTTCATCATTAGCTCTATCGAAGGTGAGGCCTTTTTCATCGGCGTGCTTGGCGTCTTATTGGGATTTATTGTCGCCTTTGCGGCTTCGTATGTTATCGGCCGTGAGTTCTCCCTCGCTTTCGAATTCAGCCCGGGCTGGATGTTGACCGCTGTCGTTATAGCCATCGGCGGCAGCCTTCTCGGAGCTCTCTATCCCGCATGGCGAGCTTCCGGCATCGATCCTGTCGAAGTCATGGTCAACGAATGACTCTTTCCTTTGTCCGTCCATTTTTTTTCTCGAATTTAGGTCAATTTGTTGTATTTTATTAGAATTATGGTCCTGAGTTTCGTTCAAGAACATTTATCGCAAATTGTGGCTAGTGTTGGATATATTCTCGACATTGTGGGAGCGATCATTATCTGGCGATTTGGCCTTCCTGAATTCATCAACAGAGGCGGCCACAGGCAGATGTTTTTTGTCGGCGATGACTTTGATATTGATAATCAAATGCAAGCCATAGCCTATGACCGCTGGAGCATGTTCGGACTCGCTGCTCTCGTTCTTGGTTTTCTTCTGGAGCTTATCAGCACATGGATGCACTAGACGCAGTCAAATGCATCTCCCTTACTGCCTATAGTTCCCCCTTCTGTATTCGCTAACACTTGCCTTTTTATTTTTCTTGTATTATTCTTACCTATAATGTTTCATAGATGAAACATTATTCAAATGGCACATCTGAGTTTGGTAAAAAGCCTTTCCCGACTCCAGGAGGAGCAAAAACATTCGGATGAAGTTTTGCTCGAATCCATCGGGCTGGCGTTTGCCAGAGGGTCAGTAACAGAGATCACAGGTAAGGCAAGCTCCGGAAAAACAAGCGTGCTGCTCACACTTCTTTCAAAGCTGACGGCCGCTGGTGAAGTGTGCGCGGTTGTCGATTCGAGCAATGGGTTTGACCCGTGCAGTGCTCATCTTGCCGGAGTGAAAAATGAAAATTTACTTTGGATAAAATGTGGTGGCAACATTGAAAAGGCTTTTATGTCTGCCGATTACCTGGTCCAGGCAAAAGGTTTCGGCTCCATCTGGCTGAACCTTGCGGGCCTCTCGCAGACCCAACTTCGCATGGTGCCAAAAACCTATTGGTTCCGCTACCGCACTCGCATCAAGGGAACACCAACGCTTTTTTTAGTAACCGCCGAGGAACACATAACCGGCTCGGCTTCGCAGCAGTCTTTTTTATTTTCACGTGAACGCGTCGTATGGTCAGGCAGCGGAAAATTCAAATTGCTGAGGGAGTTTCATTTAAAGATGCATTCGCAAAAAGGTTTTTACGGAGAGCCTTTTCGCAGCAAGATCGAGTTCGACTACAGAGATGACTAAGCTTTACGCATGCATAATTTCAGACAGTGCAAAGGCCGATAAGGAAGAATTACTGGCCATCGCACGGCAGTTCTCTTATTCGATAGAGATGCTGGATGACGGAGTATTGTTTGACGTCAGCGGCCTCGAAAAGCTCATCGGCAACTCAGAACAGATCGCTCAGAATATACTTGCCCAATTAAAAACGAGCGCCGTTTCGGGAAATATCGCGGTCGCAGCAACGGTAGAAACCGCAATGCTTCTGGCACGGCAGAGAAAAGGATCGGATCATACTGTTGCGTCGCATGCCGAATTTTCAAAGCTGCCGCTGAGCGATCTTGGAATCGAAAATGATTCGATCGGCATTTTTAACGAGCTTGGGATAAATGATATCGAAGGCCTGCTGCAAATACCTGTTGACGATCTTATCAACCGTTACGGACAGAGTTTCCAAAAAGTGATCGACGTTATTGAGCAAAGGGGAAAAAGCTTTTTGACGCCAAACATAAAGGAAAGCAACGTTGCATGGAAATACGAGCTCGACTTCCCTATCGATGATTTCGAACAGCTTATCTTTATTGTCAATCACGGCCTCGATGATCTTTTTGCTGACATTTCGGCCCGTAGCCTAAGCACGGAGCATCTCGACATCACTTTCAAACTGAGCAACAAAACCGCAAGGAGCTATGAAATAAAGACATCGTTTCCGACGTTCGAAAAAACATTCTGGCTAAAGCTGATAAATCTGCGCGTGTCTATGGATCCGCCTGAAGCCGGGATCCTTTCGGTTAATGTTGTATCGCATTTCACTAAGCCTAGGCCGGATCAACAAGGCCTCTACGCCGTCTCACGGCCCGAACCCGAAAGTTTGCTCTTGACGGCCAACAAACTCAAAAAACTTGACGGTGAAGAAAATGTCGGCGTTCCTGTATTGCTCGATCAACGTCTTGCCGAGCCATTTACACTCGATGCCGACAAACTGCCGGATGCCGGAAGCTCCGTCAATGGCGGCGGCCGGGTTCTTGACCTTGCGAAGAAAGATCGTGGAGTTATTGCATTCAACTATTATCGCCCACCGCTGCAGGCTCAGGTGCTGGTCCGTGATGGCCGTCTTGTGTTCGTTAAAACACGTCATTTCAGCGGTTATGTCACCGAATACAGCGGCGTGTGGAAAACAAATTCAAAGTGGTGGGACAAGCCATGGAAAACACAGGCATGGGACATCGAGGTCGAAGATTACGGCGTTTATCGCCTTTGCAAGATTGATCAAGAGTGGTTTTTGACGGGCGAATACGACTAAACGTGTCCACGCAAGAACAAAACATGGATATGTATAAGTGCTGTGTTTACAAAGGTTTATATTTTAGGATGATCCGAAATACTTTTTCGCAAAACTCGTGGGACACGGTAATATTTCGACTGTAACATGAGTGTTTGCAGCATTTACACTGTCCCACAGAGGTATGGGACAGTGAGACGCTGCAACCAACCGATTTTGGGAATGTTTTACGAACTGCATACACGCTCGGCTTTTAGCTTTCTCTCTTCGGGTTCGCAGCCACAGAGACTGGCGGCGCGCGCGGCTGAATTGGGAATGCCCGGCGCGGCTTTGATCGACCGCGACACGGTAGCCGGAGCAGTCCGGTTTCATTTCGAAGCTCGAAAACATGGCATAAAGCCGATCATCGGTGCTGAGATCTCAATGGATGACCGCAGCCTTCTGCCGCTTGTTCCAACGAACCTCGCAGGCTATCAAAACCTTTCAAAACTGATAACGACCATAAAGCTTCGCAATAACAAAGGTGAGCATTTTGCCACGCGAAAAGACATTGAAGATCATTCGACAGGTTTGCTTTGTTTCACCGGCGGAGCCGATGGTTTTATGCATAGCAGTATCAGGAACGGTCGCGGGCAGATCGATCTAGCATGGCTGAATTATGTTTTCGAAACGCGGCTCTATGTAGAATTGCAGCGGCATCACCTCAGACAAGAAGAGAATATAAACTGGACGCTGCTCGGCCTCGCCCACAAATTGCGAATCCCTTACTTTGCATCGAATGGAGCTTATTATGCCGACGAACACGACCGCGAGCTTTTTGATGTTTTTACCTGCATAAAAAATCACACGACCATCTACGAAGCTGGAAAATTACTCTCCGAAAACAGCGAGCGTTATCTGAAATCGCAAAAACAAATGCGCGATCTTTTTGCCGATCTTCCCGAAGCTGTGGACATCACAGCTGAGATCGCCGACCGCGTAAATTTCTCAATGGACGAGCTTTCCTACAATTTTCCTGATTACGAAGTTCCGGCGGGCGAGACACCAAATTCGGTTCTGCGGGCAAAGGCGATAGAGCGCTCGCACGAACGCTATCGTCATGAGCCGTGGGCATTAAGAGCACAAGTTATCCCGCGTCTCGAAAAAGAATTTCGCGTTATCGAGCTAAAAAAACTCGCCGGATATTTTCTCACCGTTTCCGACATCTCGGATTTCTGCAAAGAAAACAACATTCTCTCTCAAGGACGCGGTTCGGCGGCTAATTCCGTCGTCTGTTACACGCTGGGCATCACCGCCGTCGAGCCAATAAAGAACAAACTTCTTTTTGAACGGTTCCTGTCCGAAAAATACGAGCAGTATCCCGACATCGATATTGATCTGCCGTCGGGCGATGACCGTGAGGATGTCATTCAGCATGTCTATAACAAGTACGGCCGCCGCAGTTCGGGGATGACGGCGAACGTGATCTCATATCGCGGCAAATCCGCGGTGCGCGAGGTCGGTAAGACTTTCGGCTTCGGCCATGACGTGCTGGATCGCCTTTCACGGCTCAATTCTCACTACGAGACATTCAAGGGAAAGGAACTCGACCACCGCCTCAAGGAAGAAGGCTTCGACGCATCTCAAAATATTGCCCTACGGAAATTTGCTGATCTTTACACACGCATTCTCGATTTTCCCCGTCACCTCGGCCAGCATTCAGGCGGCATGGTCGTGTCATGGGAAAGGCTTGACGGAATTGTGCCGCTCGAGCCTGCCTCAATGAAAGACCGAACGATCGTTCAATGGGACAAGGACGATTGCGATGCTCTGAAAATAGTTAAGATCGATCTGCTCGGCCTCGGGATGATGGCCGTCCTTCGCGATTCGATCACGCTTATAAAACAGCATCATGATGAGGACCTGAGCCTCTACAAAGTTCCGTATGATGATCCTGCGGTTTACCAAGCTCTTCAAACTGGTGACACCGTCGGGATGTTTCAGGTCGAGAGCCGCGCTCAGATCGCCTTTTTGCCAAAATCCAAGCCAAAGAATTTTTACGATATCGTCGTTCAGGTCGCGATCATCCGGCCCGGGCCGATCGTTGGAAAAATGCTGCACTCATATCTCAAACGGCGGCAAGGGTTGGAAAAGGTCGATTACATAGACGAGCGGTTAAAGCCCACGCTCGAACGCACGATGGGCGTTCCGCTTTTTCAGGAGCAGCTCTTGAAGATCGCAATGGACATCGCCGGATTTACCGGCACCGAGATCGAGGAATTGCGCAAGGCGATGGGCTTCAAACGGCCCGATAAAAAACTCGACTATATAGGCGACAAACTGCGTGCCGGAATGACCCAAAGAAATGTCCCGGCAGAGGTGCAGGAAAATATAGTCGCGTGTGTAAAAGCATTTTCCAATTACGGCTTTCCCGAATCTCATGCTTTCAGCTTTGCTCTGCTCGCCTACGCCTCGGCATATTTCATGATCCATTATCGTGCATGCTTTATGGCGGCAATGTTCAACAACTACCCGCTCGGTTTTTATAACGCTGCGACGCTTGTGAAAGACGCTCAGCGGCACGGACTGCATTTCATCGCGCTTGATATAAACAGATCGGACTATATTTTTACAGTCGAAGATGTTGAAGTCGGAACCGCAAATGGTGACCATCCGGTTTTTGAGAAACAGGTTCGCCTCGGTCTTAATTTTGTACGAGGGTTGAGAAAAGAAGTCGGTGAAATGATAATTGCCGAACGTGATCGCGCTGGCTTTTATACCAGCATCGCTGATCTCATCGACCGTGTTCCCGAGATCAACAAACGCGAGATCCGCGCGTTGAGTCTCGCCGGCGCCTTAAATTTCGAGGGTGCGGTCCATCGTCGCCAAGCTCTGTGGCAATCTGAGTTGGCAATACAGTCGAAAGGCGATCTCTTTGAAAATGTGGAGTGCGGAATGGCGAATGCGGAACCCCATGGGAAAGGCCGATCTGATTCCTCATTCCGCACTCCGCATTCCGCATTTCTTACGCTCATGGAAGGCCTTCAATTGGTCGAGACCGATCTCAGAAAAACCGGTATCTCGATAGGTAAACATCCGATGGCATTTGTCCGCGAAGAGATGACAAAACGCGGCATCCTGTCAGCGCGAGACAGCATACATTTAAAAAAAGGACAGGTGGTTTCTGTGGCCGGAGCCGTAATAATCCGCCAGCGTCCGATGACCGCGAACAATGTCGTTTTTATTACTCTGGAGGATGAAACCGGCCATTCAAATTTTGTCGTAATGCCGGATACGTTTGAAAAATATCGAGCCGTGATCAATCAAAATGATTACCTGATAATTCGAGGCATTTTTGAAGAGCGCGGAATGTTAAAATCGACTCATTTCGAGCCTATACATAGCTTTACCGCTGAGGTTGTGTCGCACAATTTCAGGTAAAGCGGTACAAAGGCCCGCGTGAAACAAGGGCGCAACCGGAGCTGTCAGGCGAGGCTGTTTCGTTCGCCGACCAAAACAAGAAACGCTAAATCCTCTCCGAAGATTGTCTGGCGCCCTTTTCATCCTCTGCTGCAATTCCCTTTTCATTGTCAGGCTTTTCGGGGCGCATGTGCGGGAACAAGATAACATCGCGGATCGAATGTTTGTTGGTAAGCAGCATCACAAGACGGTCGATGCCAATGCCAATACCGGCAGCCGGCGGCATCCCGTAACCCAATGCACGAATATAATCTTCGTCGAGCACCATCGCCTCTTCGTCACCGCGTTCGCGTTCGGACATCTGATCTATGAAGCGTTCATACTGCTCTTTCGGATCGTTCAGCTCGCTAAAGCCGTTCGCGATCTCCATACCGTTGATGAACAATTCGAAGCGCTCGGCGATCTTTGGGTCAGCAGGATCAGCTTTAGACAAAGGTGAGATAGATTTCGGAAAGTCGATGATAAAGGTCGGCTGCATCAAATTTGGTTCAGCGAATTCGTCAAAAAGCTCGACTATGTTTGTGTCGGTGATGTCGGCGTCCGGCTTGAATTTTAATATCGAATCACGCATCGTTATGCGTTCGAACTTCCCAAAATCGATAGTGTTTCCTTCGTATTCAACAACCAAACTTCCCGCCGACCTTTGCACACTTTGACGCATCATCTCTTCGCAGAAATCCATCATCCCGCCGACGTTCATATATGCGCAGTAGAACTCGAGCATTGTGAATTCGGGATTGTGCTTGTAGCTGATGCCTTCGTTGCGAAAGTTGCGGTTTAGCTCATACACCTTTTCAAAGCCGCCGACGATGAGGCGTTTTAGATATAATTCCGGAGCGATGCGGGCGTAGAGGTCTATGTCGAGCGCGTTGTGATGTGTTTTGAAAGGCTTGGCAACCGCACCTGTTGCCTTTGGCGTGAGCATCGGCGTTTCGACCTCGACGTAACCATGGCCTTCGAGAAAACGGCGAAGCGAGGAGATCGTCTTGGCACGCACCTCAAAAACTTCGCGTGTCGTCAACCCTTCGTGTTCGACTTGCAAACTCGAACCGATCAGATCGTAATATCGCTGCCTTTGCCTAATTTCGGCGTCGGCAATGCCGTGCATTTTATCAGGCATCGGCAACATCGCTTTGGCAAGAAATTGCAGCCTTTCGACGTGAACCGAGACTTCGCCGGTATTTGTGACGAAAAGATATCCTTCGGCGCCGATGAAATCACCGTGATCGAGAAGCTGCCACAAAGCCCAGCCATTCTCTTCGTCGAGCGTGTTGGCAGCGTCATTTTTGATCAGGGCAAGCGGCCCTTTCTTGTTGCAATAGACCTGCAGCTTCGACATTCCATCGGTAAGATGAACAAAATTTCCACGAGTCGGCGTAGTCAGACGGCCCGCGATGCGAACGTTCCCGAGCCCTTTCAATTCTTCGTTAAGTTCTTCTTTCTTTTCGGCTGGCGGGCGTTCGCCTTCGCCGAGACTTGCTTTGATCTCGGCCATCCGAGTTTCGATATCGGCGATCTTATCGCAATGTTTGAGTGCCGTGATCGTATCTTCACTACCGCTGACATTTGTGCGGACAAACTTATTCGGATAGACATTTCCGACCAAAGCAGAAATTGAATTAAGCGACGCCTTTCTCGCCTCCGTCTGGTCGTTCGGTTCGATGATCTCGTCGAATTGAGGAATGCTCATAATAGAATCTCTGATTATAGTTAACCGCCGCTTGCGCGGCAAACTTCCACTGGATATGGCAAAATAGAAGCACCGCAGGGAATGTGCGGGCGACGGACACCTGCCCCGTTCGACATTCTCTGTGGATATGTGTGTTTTATGGCAGATGAATTCGACAAACTTAAGCGTGAGATACAAAGCGGTACGCGTGTGATATGCCTCAGCGGGTTAACATCGGTTGCGGCGAAAGCACTTGTTTTGTCAAAGCTCCAGGCTGAGACCGAAAAATCGTTTGCGGTGGTTACCGAATCCAATTCTGAAATGGAAAACTGGGCCACGGATCTGGGGTATTTTCTAAATGACGACCAGTTCGCGATCATAAGTCTTCCATCTTTTGAGGCCGATCCGTACTCAGGCGTTTCGCCCCATGCGGAAACGCAGGAGCGACGAGCGTTGGCGCTTTGGCAATTGGGGCAGTTGCGACAGAGGAAAAACAATTTCGTAATTCTTTCTGCACGATCTCTGGTTCAGCGAACTGTCACGCCGATTGAGATCGCGAACCTCGGCTGCGTTTTGG
Source organism: uncultured Chloracidobacterium sp. (assembly GCA_964528325.1). Classification (GTDB taxonomy): domain Bacteria; phylum Acidobacteriota; class Blastocatellia; order Pyrinomonadales; family Pyrinomonadaceae; genus OLB17. The sequence continues at coordinate 19,281 of CAZGSC010000022.1, forward strand.
TGCGCGAAAAAGATTCTGCTCCGGAAATATTGATCGAAAAACTAACTTCAGGTGGCTATGTTCGCGAGGATCCGATATTCGGACCGGGACAATTCTCTGTCCGCGGCGGCATCGTCGATGTTTGGTCACCGGATTCCGCAGCTCCCGTCCGTATCGAGTTTTTTGGCGACACGGTCGAATCGGTCCGGGCATTCGACCCGGACACTCAGCTTTCTACGGGCCAATTAGAGAAGATCGCAATCGCTCCGATGCGTGAATTTGCCGTTTCGCCACAAGACCTCAGAGATTGGGCGTTTTTCGCGGGTGAGCGATTCTCCGACGACAAATTCAAACGCAATCTCAAAGACCGCACTGACTTTGCCGGGGAAGGTGAACCCTTTTCCGGATGGGAATTTCTCATTCCGCTTGTTAAGCCATTCGAAGGAACTGTTTTTGATCATCTGTCGGACTGCGTCTTTGTCATCGATGAACCGTCTGCTGTTGAACAAACGCTGGCCTCTCACTACGAACACTTGAACAGCACTTTTGATGCAATAACGGAATCAGGTGAGGTCGGCCTCGCTCCAAATGAGTTGTTTATCACGCCCGACGACCTGCGAACAAAACTCGAAAAAACTTTGAGCCTCGAATTTCGCGCATTGGGGAAAACGGCTGCGGGAACGGACGAGGAATTCGCTGTTGGCGAAACGACTAAAGCTAAACCGCTCTTTCTTTTCCCAGCCTCAGCGAAAACAACTGAGATCGAGTTTCAATCACGTTCCACACGGAGATTTCACGGCAACATCGCGGCCTTTGTTACTGAATTAGGGTCTCGCTCAAAGGCATATGGAGAGCAAAACCGAACGGAGATCGTCGTACAGACGCCGGGCATGGCCGAACGCATCCGGGAAATACTGCGCGAATATGATACTTCGCTGGCAGCGAACTTGATACAAATCGGAAATGTATCGGGCGGATTTGAAATGCCCGGATTCGGCCTGACGCTTTACACCGAAGAAGATATTTTCGGTGAGATCACTAGTGAAGCGGAAACCCGCACGTTCAGATCTAAAACTCAACCGCGTAAGTCAAAGCTTGGTGCTTTTGTTTCCGATTTTCGTGATCTGAAGATCGGTGATTATGTCGTTCATGTAGATCACGGTATCGGGCGTTTTGACGGCCTGCAGACGATCTCGTCGCAGGGCGCCGAGCGCGAATTCATGCTGCTCATCTATGCCGACGACGCCAAATTATTTGTGCCCGTCGAGCGGATGGACCTCGTTTCGCGATATTCGTCGGGCGAATCGACTTCACCTACACTTGATCGTCTCGGCGGCATCGGTTGGCAAAAGACAAAGGCTAAGGCAAAACGAGCGATGCGCGATATGGCTGATGAACTGCTTCGGCTGTATGCCGAACGCAAACTTGTTCGCGGCCACGCATTTCCGCCTGACGCTCCGTGGCAGCACGAATTTGAGGATGCGTTTCCTTATGATCTCACGGTCGATCAGGCAGCCGCCATCGAGGACACAAAAACCGATATGGAAACGCCCACGCCGATGGACCGGCTCATCATCGGCGATGTAGGTTACGGCAAGACCGAAGTTGCGATGCGTGCGGCTTTCAAGGCTGTGATGGATGGCAAACAGGCGGCCATTCTAACACCAACGACTGTGCTGGCATATCAGCATTACGAAACGTTCAAAAAGCGTTTTGCGGCATTTCCCGTAAAGGTCGATCTGCTTTCGCGCTTTCGATCAAGCAAGGAACAAAAAGCTGTTGCCGAATCAGCAGGCAAAGGCGAGGTTGATGTGCTGATCGGCACTCACCGAATACTTTCTACCGATGTAAAGCTGCCAAAGCTCGGCCTTGTGGTCGTCGACGAAGAACAGCGTTTCGGCGTCGGCCACAAGGAAAAACTCAAACAGTTAAAGAAAAAGGTCGATGTCCTTACGCTTTCGGCGACGCCAATTCCCCGCACGTTGAATATGTCCTTGCTCGGCATGCGTGACATGTCCGTCATCGAAACGCCGCCGCGCGACCGTCTTGCTATTAACACGCAAGTCGTACAGTTTTCTGAGGGCGTTATCCGTTCCGCCATCGAGCTCGAACTCGCCCGCAACGGACAGATCTTTTTTATCCACAATCGCGTCGAATCCATCCAGCCGATCGCCGCACTCATTCAAAAGATCGTACCGAACGCACGCATAGCCATAGGCCACGGCCAGATGAACGAGAAAGAAATGGAGCAGGTAATGCTCGATTTTATTGATTACAAATACGACATTCTAGTCGCAACGACCATCATCGAGAACGGCATCGACATTCCGCGAGCCAACACGATCATCATCAATCGTGCCGATAATTACGGCCTTTCGCAGCTTTACCAACTTCGCGGGCGTGTGGGCCGCTCGAATCGGCGCGCATACGCGTATTTGCTGATACCGAGCGAAATGGAACTGACGCCGATCGCCCGCAGAAGACTGTCTGCGATACGTGAATTCTCCGATCTCGGTGCGGGTTTTCGTCTCGCCGCCCTCGACCTCGAACTTCGCGGAGCCGGCAACATCCTCGGCGGCCAACAGTCCGGGCATCTGGACGCTCTGGGGTTTGACCTATACACAAAAATGCTCGAACGCACGATAGCTGAAATACGGGGCGATGAGATCTCCGATGAGACCAGCGTTTCGATCAATCTCGGCGTTGATGTTTCGATACCAAAAGATTACATTGCCGAAGCGAGCCAGCGATTGCGAACATATAAACGCATCTCTTCAGCTGAAAGCGAAGATATCTTAACTCAGATCCATAACGAGGTTGAAGACCGATATGGACGCATCCCACGATCGGTCGAAAACCTCTTTGCCTACGCTCGACTGAGAAAACTCGCCGAGCGAATGGCGATCGTGTCTATCGACAGGACCGCCGATGGCGTCGCGATCAAACTTGGAGAAACAGCACGAGTGTCGCCAGACAAATTGATGCAGTTTTTAGAGGAAACTGAAGGCTCGAGCTTTTCGCCATCAGGAATCTTGAGAGTTAAAATAATGACCGCGGCTCCGATCACTACTGCAATGGACAGCCTTAACTATATAAAGGGGTGATTTTGCTACTCGGTACAGTCGCCTAACTCATTTCCCTCACACACAAACAGTTCGGGAACGTTGTCTTTCGTCTGTTTTCTAATATTGCTCCATACAGCGGACTCGCTGTATTTTTCCATGGTCCAGCCGAGTTGTTTGCGATGCATCCAAACATATTCGTATGCGTCATGTTCATCTTCACCACGCAAATGGCGCGATTCGTGAAGAAGGATAGCGGCACGTTCGACCTCATCAACCGGATATGTAAAGAAATCTGGATAGAGCGTGATTATCTCAAACGGAAAGTTCGTCGCGGCGTATGCATTTTCTTTGGCGACGGACGCATTCAGCCAATTGTCCTCGCCCCTGAATATCGATAAATGAGCCAGCAAAAATATCTCGTCCGAAAAGCCGCGTTCGTTCAGTACGGCGAGAGCTTTTCGTACTTGGTGCCCTTGTTCGGGCGACAACGGCTTTGCCGACGCCATAAGCGAGAGATAAAATCCAAGAATGACGGCGCCGCAGACGGCGGTGCATATCACAACGCGCGCCAGCAATCGTGAACCGGTTTTTCTTTGCCCAAGATCGCTTTTTCCAGCTCCCGCCAACGAGGAATTGCAGCGGATGCAGAAGTTGGCTTCCGGAAAATTGACTACATTGCAGGCGGGGCATTTTTTGTTCATTCGGGGTGGTTTAACAGGCGCGCAAAACCTGTTAATATTTAAAAAGAACTGATAGCTCCGAATTTCCGTTTTTCGAAAATAAACTCCAGGCCGCATTTTGGCATCAAATCCACGTTGCATAATTAGTCCCGTTGATAATAATATTGGGGATCAGTTCGTTTAGGAGTTCTGCATGAAACATATTAAATTTGCGAGTTTGGCCGCCATGGCGGTGTTGGCGGCAGGTTCGTCCATCATTGCACAAGAAACGCAGACGCGTGTGGTCGACGAAGTCGTTGCGGTGATAAATAATGACGTTATTACGCTTTCGAAGGTCAAACGCGAGATGAAAGACGCCGTCGAAGCGTTTGTCCAGCAAGGCAAAACCCGCGAAGAGGCCCAAAAAATGGTCGATGAAAAACAGGGCGAACTCATCGCAAACCTTATCACCGAAGAGCTTATGCTTCAGCGGGCCAAGGAAAACGGGATGGAAAAGGACATCGATGACCGCGTAAATCAGCGGCTGGTCGACATCATGAAGCAGTACAACCTGAAAACAGTTGATGAACTTTACGCAATGATGGAGAAAAGCGGAGTTGACCCGAAAGACATAAAAGAGAGTTGGCGTAAACAGGAAACGCGCGATCAGGTCATTCAACGTGATCTTCAGTCCAAAGTATATTGGAGCTTTACAGGAAAAGAAGTAAAGGATTACTACGAGAAGCACAAAGAGAAATTTACAAAGCCCGAGACAGTTTCATTCAGCGAGCTTTTTCTGGGATTTGCCGGCCGCAACGAGGTGTCGGTTCGTGAAAAGGCCGCGCAGCTGTATAAACAGTTAAAAGAGGGCGGCGATTGGACGAAGATCGTAAAGGACAACGGTGATACTGGCGTGGTCACTCAGGGAGCCGGCAAACTCGAGGATATCCGCGTTGACGGACTTGGCGATAAGCTGGTCGGAGTTCTGAAAGGCCTAAAAGCCGGCGAATACAGTGCTCCGTTTGAACTCGATCAAATGGGAATGTCAGTCTTGCGTCTCGACGCACGCGAACAGGCGAGCAGTGAATCGGTGTTCAACGAAAACGCCGTACGAATGGCAATGATGAGTGAACGCCTGCCCGATGAGCAAAAGAAATACTTTGCCAAACTTCGTGAAGACTCGTATGTAAAGATCAGCGATGCCTATCGCCCGCTCGTAGCTCCGATATTCTTTGCTGATGACCGCAAAGATAAGACCGGAAATTAGTTCACCAATTCAAAGCAAAAAATAAGGCTGGCTGGGAATGATTCTCAACCAGCCTTTTTCTTCTTCATCTGCCATCGCTTGCCCATTGATACGGAAACGCGGTCATTGTGGTCTTTTGGTCACCGTTCATTCCGAACTGGAAGGCAAGGCGGTGAATGCTCCGTTTTCGTGGAAGAACCTGCACCCTTTCGGTATCAATAGACAAGCCCTCATCCGAAAATGGGTCCATTACAAAAAAAGAGGCCGTCTTTTTCAGACGGCCTCTTGCTATTGAAATGCCCGACGGTTCACTGTGCAGCGATCATATCGACATTTGCCGACTGGCTGACTACGCTGACCGTAAGCGGTGTGAATGCGAAGGACTTCGATTCGACTCTGATCGTGTAGGTCTGGCCCACCTGAAGATTACCGAAGCGATAATTGCCTGCTTCGTTCGACAGGATCGACCGGCTCTGTCCGGTCATATCCGTGAGAACGACACGCGAATTGGCCACGCCTTCGCCGACCGGCGTCAGCAGCCGTCCGCTGATCTCGGCCTGATTAGGTGCGGCTGCGGAAAGCTCAACCTGTCCGTCGACAGCGTTTACACGCGGGCTGCCTTCATTGAACAGGATGCGTTCCCATGTAAGCGGTGATACGCTGCCTGCCGTGCCCACTGCCGTGAATCTGAGGTTCAGCAGAACGCCGCTGCCATCAAGTGGCGTCGCGCCGTAAACCACAACCCTCAATAATCCCGGCGTCTCAGCATTGGCAACCGTGAACAAGGAACCGCTCAGCGTCTTAGTGACATCGACCGGGTTGGCCTGCGGCTGGATCACCGACGGATCGTACCTGAGGTCGAATTCATAAGAGATAATTCCCTTATCCTTTGTTCCGTCAATAGCGACAGGCACGATGACCTCATAATCCGCTGGTGTCACAAGCCTCGGAGCCGCGACAGCCGCAGTTCTCTCCGGTCCGCCTATGCCCGGACGGTACGTTGACGGATCGCCCCAGTTGCCTGAGACATCGCCCATCAGCAGAGCAGTGTAATCCTCGCCCGTGTAATTCGCATAGACGGTTGGGTGATTAACCGAAACAGGGCTGAATACCCACGTTCCGGTGTTTCCTGTTGGCGGTCCGAGCGAAGCCGAATAACGAGCGATCATGGCCGCGTCGAACGACGTAACGCCGCCTGCACCGGTGACATCCGCGACTGACAACTGTGCAGCCGAAAGGCTGATGTTGCTGGTCACGTACTGTGCGATCTTAGCCGCGTCAAACGACCCGATAGCACCGTTTATGCCGCCCGACTTGGAAGGCGTGATGGTATACGCACCAGATCCGAATCCTGTCAGCAGATACGTGCCGGGGGCTCCCGTTGTATTAGAGACAGCCGGTGAGCCCGAGCCGCTTACAAGCACGCCCGGAACTCCGCGCGGATTTGGCCCAACGGCCGGATTGCCGTAATTGACCGTACCGGCGATCGATCCCGAAAGTACCGTAACGCTGCCGTTGGTCGTCGATGAGCAAGGTGTTCCCTCGTTGTACTTGAACATTGCGAAGTTCACCCCGCTCGACGTGCCCGGAACTCCAATGACCGTAAAGTTCAGATTGACCAAAACGCCGGCGCCTTGCATCTCTTCAGTTCCGTAGACAGAAACGTTCAGCGTTCCAGGCGTCGGATTAAATGCTGTCAGAGTGCGTCCGCCGCCGTTCGAAGTAGAAACTGCTCCCATCGTGACACCGAAGGTCGGGTTCGCCAGCGGGGTCAATACCGCCGGATCGTAAGTTATCGAGAGATCAGTCGAGAGAGCAAAGTGGCCCGTAAGATCACCCGTCGTGACCGGAACCGTGACCGTTACCCCTGACAATGACTGAACGTCAGCAGCAGCCAGAGGAATGCACGTCGCCGTAGCCGTCGGAGTACTTGTAGCCGTATTCGTTGCCGTCGCAGTTTCTGTCGGCGTGAACGTCTCGGTAGCAGTCGCCGTCGGAGTGAACGTATTCGTCGCCGTCGGCGTTGCAGTCGGCGTATCTGTCGGAGTAAACGTCTCCGTCGCAGTCGCCGTCGGAGTGAATGTTTCCGTCGCAGTCGCAGTCGGCGTGAACGTTTCCGTCGCAGTCGCCGTAGGCGTGAACGTTTCCGTCGCAGTCGCAGTCGGCGTGAACGTCTCTGTCGCTGTCGCTGTCGGCGTGAACGTCTCCGTAGCTGTAGCGGTCGGTGTAAATGTCTCAGTCGCTGTTGCAGTCGGCGTAAACGTCTCCGTCGCTGTTGCAGTCGGAGTGAACGTTTCTGTCGCTGTTGCAGTCGGCGTAAACGTCTCGGTCGCAGTCGGCGTCGGAGTGAATGTTTCCGTCGCAGTCGCTGTCGGCGTAAACGTTTCCGTAGCCGTTGCAGTCGGCGTGAACGTCTCCGTCGATGTTGCTGTCGGCGTGAACGTTGATGTCGCCGTCGGCGTTGCGAAAGCTATTTCGTCAGCACCTATGTCGAAGAATGAGCCTATCGGCCGTGTATCTCCATCATAGTCATTAGTGATCGTCGCACTCAGGTCAGCTCCTACATCGATGAGCGGGCTTGTATTGACCAGATGAAGATCAGTGGAAGATACAAACGACGGGTTTGCCGCCTTTGAGTTCGCATCTTGGCCGGTTGCCGTCTGGAGTGAGCCCAGGCTCAAAACATCGGTCGAGTTGATCGCACCAAAAACACCCGGCGTCGAAGCACTGACAAAATAGTCATTGTAATTGATCGTCGAAAACATCGTATTCGCTGAATTCGTGTAGATCGCATAACTCTTGTCGCCGGTTCCGAGGTTATTGTCAAAGGTGTTAACAAACGCGTTGTTTCGTATATCCAATCCGGTTGGCGTTGTCGCGTTTATCATCAGAGCGGCAGAAATAGTTGCCGAGCCTGACGCACCTGCGTAGCTGCCAAACAGATTGACCGAATTGTTATAGATCTTGACGCCGCCGGTGTTGGTTCCGGAAACTCTGATTCCGGCGACGGTATCGCCCAAAACTCCAGTCGTCCAGCTTGTGCCGCGGATATCGTAGACAAAGTTATTAGCTACAAGGTTGTTCGCGGCTGCGGCTGCGTTCGAGATCTGGATTCCGGTCATACCATATCCGCCGCTGTTGTTGGCTTCAAGATTACTGACCGAGTTCCTCGTGACGCTGGAATTGACCAAACCAGTCGAAAGCGTAATTCCACGGCCATCCAAAGCAGCTGTAAAGAGCTGATTTCGAACGGTGTTGCGTGTGACGGACGCTCCTGTTGCCTGGCCCACGATAATACCGTCAAGGCCGTTGTAGTCTGTAGGAGCAGCTCCGCCGACCGTGTTGCTTTGTACGACGAGGTTGTCGAGAAGCCCGCCAACGGCACCCAGGATCTGCATACCGATGTTCGTACGCTGGACCAGATTGTTCTGGATCGTGAGGTTGTCGTTATCGGCTCCGTTAGCCGAACCGTTTCCGCCAACATAGATACCAAAGTTGAACGACGTCGTACTGCCGCTAAAGCTCGTGCCGTTTTGTATTACGCAGTTCTTGATGGTGTTATCCGTCGCACCTGCGCCGGCTCCAAGACTGTAAACCGCCACTACGGATGTTCCGCTGGCAGTCGAGTTGGAATTGATAAGTGTCAGGCTTTGATCGGTACCGCCGCTGAGGCTGCCGTCGATTGTCACTCGGTCGGCTCCAAAGAGTCCGATAAGTCCGGTCGCCGTCGAAGTGCTCGTGATGCTGCGTGCAGCACCGGTCGGTTTGATCGTGATCGTGTTAGGCGAGGCAAACGCATTGAGAGATACGGCTCCCGTTTCGCCCGTGAGGTCACCTGCAATTTCGATCGTCACATTGCCCGTAACAACGTTGTTATTGATCGCCTCAAATACTCCGCCCGCATTCGTTAGTGATGTGTATGAACCAGGAACACTGTACGAACCTGTGAACGGAATCGCGATGTTATAGCTGGTCGGTGTTGTCGGAGGTGTCGAAACCGCCGGCGGACTTGATGTAAAGCCGCTTGCACCCGTCGACGGATTTACCGAAACATTCGGCGTTGTAGCAGTATCCTGAGCCGCGACATAGTACTGAATAATATCTCCGCCGGTGACGCTGCCGCCGGTGACCAGACTGTAATCAACAGTACAGTCATAACCGGTGCCGCCTGTCGAGACACATTGTGTATTCGAGTATGCGCCGGAAACTCCCTTGCGGAAATATATTCGCGGCAGACCTGCACCCGTTCCAACGCCCACGTTATCCGTGACGGTGATGGCTTGCGTCCTGTTCGAAGTGCTCAGCGTATTGCCAAGCGCAGTATAAGTAATTACCGGAGGCGTGACATCGTCAGCCGAAACCGAAACGTCATCAATTGCCCAGCCTTCATCGGCCGTCGAAGAGTCCGAGCCGAAGACCCATCTGAATCGAACATCAGGAGCTCCCATAACACCTACGGGCAACAGCGTCGTCGCTTTTACCCAGCCGGAGACATGTCCCGTATAGGCAGTGCTCGTTCCTGAGAATTTAGGTTGAGTTACACCCGTGGCTGCTCCGCTCGTGCTGCTGCTGTTATACCAGTTGGTGCTGCTTGCGGTATTAAATGTACCGCCGGTGCCAAGATTGGCATCGACCTTGGTCCAGACCGTTCCGCCGTTCGTTGACATTTCAAGAACACCCGCGTCAAAGCCCGCTTCGGTCTTGAAGTTATGCCAGAACGTCAGTGTCGGCTGGACAACGGTAACAGACGAGAAATTGAATATCGGCGAGGTGAGCGTCGATGTAGTGCTGATCGTATAGCTTCCCGTCAGTTTAGTTACAAATGCCTTAGTTCCGGCATGCGCTCCGGTGATCTGGGTCTTGGCAGGTGTTCCATACTGCCAGTCACTTGAACCGATAGTTGCACCCGCGGCATAACCAAGTGAATTGGTTTCAAAATCCTGCGTATAAGGATACGAAGTGATCTCTACAAGAATGTTGTAGGAATTCGGTGAGCCGGTTGCCGTGCTTCCCGGAGGTGTCGCACCGGAGCCGCCGCCCGGATTTGTTGAAACATTACCCAGCGTATCCTGCGCGGCAACGTAATACTGCACACTATCGCCTCCGGTGACGCTGCCGCCGGTGAAAGGTGCAATTGTATAGTCAATGATGCAATCATAGGTTCCGCTCTGCGGCGTTCCACCGGTCGATGTGCAGGTGTTCTGGCTGTACGTTCCGCTTACTCCCTTACGATACCAAATACGCGGACCGCCGCCGCCGGTCTGATCGACCGCAGTAGCGTCAGTGATAGTTACCGATACGGTTCTGTTAGAGGTTGAAACTGTATCCACAAAAGCTGTGTAAGAAATACTCGGTGCCGCAAGGTCAACACCTGTAAAGTTGCCGGCATCTGCGCCGATGTCAACCGGTGTAAATCCGCTTCGCGTTTGACCGTCATAATCATCTGTTACGCCAACGTCAACACCGTTGCCCTCGGCAACTGTTGTATTGGTCGGGTGAATATGGAGGTCGGGTGTAGCATTTGTAGGATCATTGTATTGTGGGTTGCTTTCAAAGCTTGCTGAATCCTGTCCAACAGCGGTCTTCCAGCCGGAACCACCAGCAAGGGCGGTTACGTCAAGACTGTTGTAAAAACCAAACACAGCACCGCTCGCCCCGTTCGCAAAATAGACATTGTTGTTAAGGGTCATTCCGCCTGCGCCGGTTATGGATACTTTAATTGCATAGTGCTTGCCGGTTGCTCCGCTGTTCGTTCTTGCGTTCTGAAAGATGTTGTCGCGGTACGCTCGTATAACTGGCGAACCAGTCGCATTAAATGCGTATGAGGCTCCGCTTCCTGAAGTAGCCGTACCGCCAATATAAACACTGTTGTGATAAAAGTTGTTGGTTCCGTTACCGTCGAGAATGCCGTTGATGCCGGTTTGGCCTGCATTTGTAGCTGCCGCTCCGACAGCGATCGTCTGATTAGCACCGAGAGCGATCATATTGTTGCGATATGTGGCCACTCCACCGGCAGCAACTATACCGCTTATAATAGATGAGGCGCTCGTAGTAGGTGCGGTAAGATTGTAAATAAGGTTTCGTGCTACGACATTCGTGCCCGTGCCTGGAGCATAATACATTCCGGCAACAACAGATGCCGCCGAGGCGTTCGTATTACTGAGATTAAATATCGTGTTCTGCTGAACTGTGTGACTAGAGGATGTACTGACAACAAGGCCGGCAGGTGATGAAGAGGCTCCTCCGGTTGTCCCTCCCGCGGCAGTAAGGTTTCTGATGGTATTGCTCGTAAAGGTACCAATTGGATTGCTATTCAGGATACCCTGAACGATCGTTGCCGTCGAGGTGGTAGTACTTTGTATGGAATTAGCTACCGTACCGCCGATCGTATTGCTGTTACATGTCCAAGTCACACCCGACCCGGTGTTGGCGCGCAGGCCATAAATATTCGAAGCTCCTGTACTCGTGTTTGCGGCGGTAATGCCACCTATATTGTTGCTGTTTGTTGTCCAGCTATCGACACCAAAGTTAAAAATACCATTTACATCAGAAGCGCTTGCCGAACTCGAGGAATACGATATTGACCCAGTTGCAGACTGACTTCCGATAGTATTTGAGCTAACAACAGTGTTCCCGTTTGAAACATAGATACCCATCATTGGGGAGCTGCTGCTCGTACCGCTTGATGCAACCCCGGAAAGATTTATCGATGCAATGGTATTGCTGTTGATATTCGAGACGGTTCCGCCAGTAATACCTGTAAAAGAAATTCCCCTGAACGTAGCGGACACGCCTGTGAGGTTCCATGTACCAGTTTGGGTACTCGATGATAATACAATTATTTTTAACGTGATTGACATCCCTAGAACACCACTC
>CAZGSC010000023.1:0-28575 GCA_964528325.1 uncultured Chloracidobacterium sp.
TAATAATTATGACACCTACAAAACAAGCGGAAAGGCTTATGATGCTGCCTTCCGATCAGGATGCGTCCGGACGGACATTTGACGAAACTGAGATCGCGTACGTGACCGAGGCTTTACGCTCAGGAACGCTGACGACTACAAAAGGAAAGTTTGGCAAGCTGCTTGAGCAGAAATTTGCTGAGAAATTTGGTGCGAAATACGCCTATGCGTGCACATCAGGTTCGGCGGCGATCCACATTGCTGTTGCAACCGTTAATCCTAACCCAGGCGATGAAATAATCACGACTTCCATCACCGACATGGGTGCGTTAACGCCGTTGATGTATCGCGGCGTTGTGCCGGTGTTTGCAGAAGTCGATCCGAAAACGCTGAACGTCACGGCCGAAACCATCAAGGCAAAGATCAGTGACCGCACAAAAGCGATCATTGTCACGCACCTCTTCGGCAACCCATGTGAAATGGAACCGATCATGGCTTTGGCGAAGGAGCACAACCTGCCGGTGATCGAAGATTCCGCGCAGACGTTCCTCGCAAAGTGCGGCGACAAGTATGCGGGAACGATCGGCGATATCGGCTGCTTTTCGCTCCAGCAGGGCAAACACATGACAACCGGCGAAGGCGGAATGGTCGTCACCAATGACGAAAAGATCGCCCGCCATATGTTCCTTTACATCAATAAGGCATGGGGCTACGGAGATGCTAACGCCGATCATTACTTCATGGCGCTGAACTATCGCATCAGTGAACTTCAAGCAGCGGTCGCACTCGGCCAGCTCGAAAAACTTGAAGAATGTGTCGCAAACCGCCAGCGAACAGCCGCAATGTTGACGGACTTGCTTGATGGCATCGACGGAATCGAGCTACCGGTAATCGCCGATAATGCAACGCATGTTTACTGGAAATACTGCCTCACAGTTGACGACACAAAGATCGAAGGTGGCTCACCTGCACTCGCAAACCTGCTTAAGGAGAAGAACATTTTTTCGGCACCGCGCTACATTGTAAAACCGGCGTTTATGTGCCAGGTCTTTCAAGAGAAGAACACGCTTGGCGACAGCCAGTTCCCGTTCAATCTTGCACGCGATGGTGCGGTTGATTACGAGATGGGAAATTACCCGCTGACCGCGAAAGCCCTGCACGACGTTCTGGTCCTGCCGTGGAATGAGAAATACACCGAAGAGCATGTTCGCTATATTGCTGAAAATGTAAGGATCGCAGCTTCGAAATTGAGGAAATGATTTGCACCACATAGCGACATAGAACGCATAGGTATAAAAAAATATGAACAAACTACGTTTTGGATTGGTCGGGGCAGGCGGCATCGCACAGGCGTATGCTCAGGCATTTAATGAAAGTAAATGCTGTGATCTGGTCGCGGTCGCTGATGTGCGGCCCGAAGCCGCATCCGCGTTGGCGGAGATAGCAGGCGGCAAGGCATATTACAACTACAAGCAATTGTTGGAAACAGAACTCGATGCGGTGATCGTCGCAACACCCCCATCAACACATCCTGAGATCGCTTGTTTCTTTATGGAGCGCGGATTGCCGGTTCTGTGTGAAAAGCCTCTAACCACCAACGTCACGGACGCAGAAAAGATGATCTCAACAGCCAAAAAGGCCGGAGTGCTTTTTACAATGGCATCGAAATTCCGCTATTGCGACGACGTGATCAAGGCCAAGGGCATTCTTACTTCTGGCGTGCTCGGCGACGTGCTGCAATTTGAAAACGCGTTTACCGCGAAGGTCGATATGTCGAAGCGCTGGAACTCGCAAGAAGAAGTTTCAGGCGGCGGCGTACTCATCGATAATGGCACGCACTCCGTCGATATTATTCGTTATTTTCTCGGTGGCATTGATTCTGTACTGGTCGTCGATGCCGGCGGTACTCAGGGTTTATCAGTCGATGAAAACGTCAAGATGTTTGCCAAGGCAAAAAAAGATGTCACAGCGAGCGTCGATCTGACGTGGGGCATTAACAAAGAACTTCCATATTTCATCAGCATCTACGGCACCAACGGCACGCTTCATATCGGCTGGCGCGAATCTAAATACAAACTCAACTCAAGTCCCGATTGGACCATCTTTGGAAAAGGTTACGACAAAGTGGCTTCGTTCAAGGGCAAAATTGAGAACTTTGCGAACGCTTTACGCGGCAAAGAAGAACTCTTTATCAAACCCGAAGATGCCCTTGCATCCGTGCAGGTGATAGAAGCGGCTTACAAGTCAATGAAGCAAAATCTCTGGCAGCCCGTGGTCGAAAAGGCCGCTGCGGCAAAATAACTTTATGGCAAGAATACATCCGACAGCAATTATTGAAGACGACGTCTCGATCGGCGAAGGCAGCAGCATTTGGGACAACGTCCACATCCGGCACGGCGCAACGATCGGCGACGAATGCATCGTTGGCGAAAAGAGCTACATCGCTTACGACGTGAATATTGGCAATCGCGTGAAGATCAACGCAATGGTCTATATCTGTGCGGCTGTGACGATCGAAGACGGCGTTATGATCTCGGCGTCGACGACGTTTACAAACGATCGGTTTCCGCGAGCGACTTTTCCCGACCTAAGATCTTTAAGGCCAAGCGAACCTGACGAACACACATTACCGACCCTTGTCCGCGAAGGTGCAACCATCGGAGCAAGCTGTGTCATCGGCAACGATCTCGAGATAGGACGTTGGGCAATGGTCGGCATGGGTTCGGTAGTAACCAAAAGCGTTCCCGACTTTCATCTTGTGCTTGGCTCTCCGGCTCGTTCTATAGGTGCGGTTTGCAAATGCGGCCAGCTTTTTCATAAATTTGCCGACGCCGACACAGGAACGTTTTCCTGTGAGTGCGGATTGGAATATGAGATCGCGGCTCAAAATGTTATCGAGATCGAGCACGAAGCTGAAAAACGTAGGGCCGCCCGAATGGCCGAGCCTTTTTTTGTTTAACGCATGAGTGAGAGAGTGGCAATTGTAGGCTCCGGTTTTCTTGGAATGACGCTAGCGCTGCGTCTGGCAAAGTCAGGGCACAGTGTCACCATCTTTGAATCCGGAGAGGAGATCGGCGGACTCGCGTCTGCCTGGAAGATCGGCGACGTAGTTTGGGACAAGCACTATCACGTTACTCTCGCCTCTGATAAATTCACTAGGAAACTTGTTGAAGAACTCGGCCTCGGGGATGACTATAACTGGGTACAGACAAAGACCGGCTTCTACACTAACGGCGAGTTGTTTTCGATGTCGGATACAAAGGAGTTTCTCAGCTTCCCGCCTCTCGATCTGATAAGCAAACTTCGGCTAGGCTCAACGATCTTTTTCGCGTCGCGTGTCAAGGACTGGAAACGTCTCGAAGCGATATTAGTAGAAGATTGGCTTACAAAACTCTCTGGCAAAAAGACATTTGACAAGATCTGGAAGCCGCTGCTCAAAGCAAAACTCGGTGAAGCATACAAGAGAACATCTGCGGCATTTATTTGGGCCACGATCCAGCGAATGTATGCCGCCAGAAATTCCGGACTTAAAAAAGAGAGTTTCGGTTATGTACGCGGCGGTTATGCCCGCGTGCTTAAGCGTTTCGGTGACGTGCTGGCAGAAAATGGTGTCGATATACGATTGAACACGCCTGTTGAGAGCATTAAGAAACTTGAAAATGGCAAGATCCGTGTTTCGATCCCATCGACACGCAGACGAAGCGATTCAAAAAGTTATACGATGCCGCAGAAAACCAAATACGGCATGCTGCAAACTGCAACTGCGATCGCTCCGGGATTTTCAGGCGCCTTTCTTTCAGAACCAGATCTGCAGCCGGCTAACGCATTCAAGTTTCGCGGCAACGGTGTTGGCGATACTTTCGACAAGGTTATTTTGACTTGCCCGTCAAATGTCGCCGCAGAGATCGCGCCTCAACTGACAACAGCTGAGCAGCAGGCCCTTAAAAAGATTCAATATCAAGGCATCGTATGTGCGTCGGTGTTGATGAAATGCTCGCTGTCAAATTTTTATATCACCAACATCACCGACGAAATGCCCTTTACCGGCGTCATCGAAATGTCGGCTCTCGTAGACAAAAAAGAATTCGGCCGCTGTTCGCTGATCTATCTGCCGAAATACGTCGCACCGGACGATGAACTCTTTCAAAAGTCCGACGACGAAATACAAAGAATATTTTTGAATGGCCTGGGGAAAATGTATTCGCATTTCTCACCCAAAGATGTGCTGGCATTCAAGGTCTCGCGTGTGCGCCAGGTCTTTCCGCTGCCGGTTTTGAACTACTCACATGATCTGCCTTCGATGAGAACATCGGTCGATGGTTTGTATGTGGTCAATTCGTCGCACATCGTCAACGGCACCCTGAACGTCAACGAAACCGTCCAATTGGCGGAGAGTTTCTTTGAAAGAGAATTCACTACAGAGGCACGGCAGACACAGAGTTAGAGAAATGTATTTCTCAGTGACCACTGTTTTTTTGTGGTAAAAATTGTGATGAGAAAACTAGCGAGCCTTTCGCTCGACCTCGACAATAAATGGTCCTATATGAAAACCCATGGTGACGCGGGTTGGGAGACCTTTCCGTCGTACCTGAATATTGTCGTACCGCGCGTGCTTGCATTTCTAAAAGATCGGCAGCTTAAGATCACGTTTTTCATCGTCGGTCAGGATGCAGCTCTTGAGAAAAATCGCGAAGCAATTGCCTCGATCGCAGCAGCGGGACACGAGATCGGCAATCACTCGTTCAACCATGAACCGTGGCTTCATCTTTATTCAAAAGAGGAACTTACAAACGAATTTGATAAGACGGAAACTGCTCTGCTGAACGTGACTGGCAAGCGTCCGACCGGATTTCGCGGGCCGGGCTACAGTCTCAGTCCGACGGTCTTGGAAGTGTTAGCCGAGCGCGGCTACAAATACGATTGCTCGACTTTGCCAACCTACATTGCACCGCTCGCTCGAGCCTACTATTTTTTCAAATCGCCGAAGATGACCGATGAGGAACGCGAAAAACGCAAAAAGCTCTTCGGTAAATTGTCTGACGGGTTTCAAAACCTGAAGCCGCGAATGATGAATGTCGCAGGGCGGGATATGGTTGAGATTCCGGTAACGACATTTCCGATAATCAAAACTCCGATCCATCTAAGTTATCTGCTCTATATTTCAACGTTTTCACGCAAAGCCGCCTTTCTCTATTGGCGTTTCGCTCTTGCAATGTGCATAGCAACCGGCGTTCAGCCGTCGCTTCTGCTGCATCCGCTCGATTTCATAAGCGGCGAAGATGCACCCGAACTCAAGTTCTTTCCCGGAATGAACGTTTCGGTGGAAGATAAACTCGCTTTTGTAAATGACATTTTGGCATTGTACTCCGGGAAATTTGAGGTCGTGCCGATGCGTGAACATGCCGCCACTGTCCGAGATCGATTGACCGCCGCTCAACCGCAACCGCAAGAGGTGCTGTAGGCCGGATGAGCAAATCCAGACTTCTTATCATTGCACTATTTCTCGCAGCGGCTATTCTCAGGCTCGCCGATACTTTCCGTCCGATAAATCAAGCTTCGTGGCGTGAATGTGATCTTGGAGCGATCTCACGAAACTTTGTACGGGAAGGAATGGATCCGTTCTATCCGCGCATCGACTGGCGCGGGAGCGGGCCCGGTTTTGCCGAAATGGAATTGCCCATCTTTCCCTTCCTCACGGCGACAACATACAAGATCTTTGGTGTTCACGATCAGTTAGGGCGCGTTTGGGCCTTTCTTTTTTCTGTTGGTTCACTCTTCTTCTTTTTTAGGCTTGCTCGCGAATATCTGAGCGAATTTGCCTCAATAGTCGCGTTCTCGTTTTTTGCGCTAAATCCGCTCATAGTCGATCAGGCAACCGCTATCCAGCCGGAAGGGTTGATGCTTTTTTCTTACATTGCTGCCGTGTATTTCTTTATTCGGTGGTTAAAGACGGAAGCGACCGCACAGTTTTTAGGTGCTGTGGCAATGACGGCGTTAACGCTCTTGGCAAAGGCTCCTGCTGCTCACATTGGACTGTTTTTTGGAGTTTTGCTGATCGAAAAATATGGGCTTAATATCATTAAACAAGGCAAGGTTTGGTTGTTTGGTATTCTGAGTATTTTGCCGTCTGCTTTGTGGTATTTTCACGCCAAGAACTTTTGGCTGATCTATGGCAACTCGCTCGGACTTTCAAATGAATATCATTGGATCGGCCTTGATTTCTTTACCAACGGTGATTTCATCAGAGGCATCCTAAGATCGGAATTTTTTTACGTCTGGATCTCGTTCGGCCTGATCGTCGGAGCCTTTGCTGTATGGAAAGGCTGCCGCGAAGATGTGGCAAAACATTCGCTATTATGGCTCGCCTCGATCTTCGCTCTTTATCTTCTGGCCGCACGCACGACATCAGAAGATTGGGCAAATTATTACCACGTTTTCAGTATTCCGCCCGTCGCGCTGATCTTTGGTTTCAGCATCAAAAAACTCTGGGATCATGCAGAAGAATTCGCGGATCATTTCAGCAGCCGCTCGCTGGCCGCGAATCTTCGACAGGTATCTCTCTTTCTCATTGTGATCGCTGCGATCTTCGCCTCGCTGCTGCTCGAAGCCAAACAGGTCAGAGCAAACTTCCTCAGCAAACGCGTTCCGGACGTAGCCCACTTATGTGCGGAACAGATAAAACCCGCTTTGAGTATGGCCGGCCTGATAGTGGTCTCTGGCGGCCATTGCACCGACAAAAACGGCTATGCCCTCGCCTATAATGCCTCATACATGTTCTACTGGCTTGACCGTAAAGGCTGGAACATTTGTGTCGAGGAACAATCGATCCAGCGCATTACTTCACTCGCTGCCAAAGGAGCTAAATATTTCGTCGCTCAAAAGTCGATGCTAAAGGAAAAGCCTGACTTTGAAGCAGATCTTCGCAGAAACTATAAGGTGATCGCTGAATGTGACGAATTCCTCTTGTTTGATTTGACGCCAATGGGCTGATCTAATAACAATTCACTAACAATGTCCGTCTCACCAAAAAATTCAGGCTCCCTGAATATAAGGTCACTTATCGTCCTACACATTCTGATCGTATTGCCGCTCGCGTATTTTCTTAATATCTGGGCCGACGAGGCTTCGACGCTTTATACGACGCAGCATGGGTTTATGGCGGCGTTTCAAAATGCAGCCGCCAACGAAAAGCAGGCACCGCTTTATTTTTGGGTGTTGAGTTTATGGCGGTCAGTTAATGACTCTATCTTCTTTGCGCGCCTATTTTCAGTAATTTGCAGCCTGGCGGCAATAAAGCTCTTTGCCGGACTGGCCTCGCGGATCTTTACGTTGCGAACCGCCCTCCTTGCGGCCGCGTTCTTTGCATTTCACCCGTTTTTGATCTGGGCGAGCCTTGAGATACGCGTTTACTCGCTTGTTATTTTGTTATCTGTCATTTTGATTCGGCTGTTTTTTGAAGCCTTTCTCGAAGGGGCTGAATCAAAGAGGCAAAGAAACTCAAGAATTCTGTTTTTATTTGCCTCGGTCGTCGCACTTTACACAAACTACTATCTTGGCTTTCTTTTGGTCGGCTTTTTTGCTGCGCTGCTTGTTTCAAAAAAATGGCGCGAGGCTGGTGTTTATTTCGGCCTGATGTTGGCGGCTGCAGTCGCATTTTCTCCACTTTTGTTGGTCTTCAAGTCTCAATTTGCTGCAAATACGATCGGTTTTCAGGAGGAACGATCGCTTATCGAAGGCATTCGATATCTGTGGCATCATTTTCTGACTTTCACGCTGCCTACCGAAGTATTTCCTGACACGCAGCTTTCTGCAGCTGATGTTATTCGAGTTTGGATAATGCGTGTCGCGATAGTCGTTACGGGTGCCTTTGCAGTAATGCGGCGCAGGTCGATAACGTCGAACACGCTTTCGCTCGGAACCGTAACGGCAACGATATTTGCATGTCTTCTATTCGCATATTTTGCTGTTGGCAGCGGATATATCGAGATACGCCACGCGTCTGTCGTATTCGTGCCGCTGATACTCTTTGCAGCGTCTCTGCTTTCGGACATTACTGTCAGCAAAGGAAAAAGAGTGGATGTGACAAACAAGATCTTTACCCTATCGTGTGCGGTCATTGTCCTATTGTCATTCTCATACGCACTTGTAAAGCTCAATCCAAATATGACGAAACGCGGCGACTGGGCACGCATCGCGGCATTTATCGAGCAAAATGAGGCTCCTGGACAGCCTGTCATTGTTTTCACGACCTTTGACGCTCTTGCGCTGCCGTATCATTATCACGGTGTCAACAAGATCCTACCCGACGAGAAATTTTTCGAATTCGAGCAGGAAGCGGCTTTCGGAACCGAAAACAGCCTTAAGAAACAGACTGATTTTGTGATCTCTGAGATCCCAACCGACGCCGAAATGATCTGGCTCATTGTAAGTGAAAAATGCCTCGTGACTGATGCTTGCCAGCCGTTGGAAAATTATGTCCGGGCAAACTACACTATAGAAAAGGAACAGGAATTCTATCTTGAGAAACTCTTCCTCTTAAGGAAAAATGCCCAATGATCGAAACAATGGATCCTAAAAATATGGATAAACCAAAAGTGCGTTGCTCAGAATGCGATCGAGAAACTGAGCATTACAACACGTTTCTTTCGCCAACCAATGAGGAGCGAATAGTCTGCTGGGAATGTCTGGGACGCGAAGAAAGAGGCTTTAACGCAAAGCGCGATTTTCGCCGCACAGCACGCTCAGGCGTTATTCCAAGATAGAAATGGCGGTCAGAAAGATCACGGAATATCCAGAAGGCGTCCTGGCGAAGGTGGGCCAGCACGTTACGAAGTTTGATCAGGACCTAGCCGATCTCTGCGCAGATATGTTCGAAACGATGTACGACGCCGAAGGTGTCGGGCTCGCCGCACCACAGATCGGGTTGAATTTGCGCCTTTTTGTAATGGACTGCGAGGGCGTCAAGCTGATCGCTGCCAATCCTGAGATCGTCGCCACTGAAGGAGAGCAATCAGGGCAAGAAGGCTGTCTTTCAGTAGGTAAGGTTCCGGCAGTCGTCATTCGTCCGCAAAAGGCACGCCTTAGGGCTCAAGATGAGACCGGCGAGTGGTTCGAACGTGAGGCCGAGGGTTATGCAGCAAGGGCCTTTATGCACGAGACCGATCATTGCAACGGCAAGCTGTTTATCGACCACCTTCCAAAATTGCGCCGGGATATGGTCTTAAAGAGATTTCAGAAGGAAAAACGCTGGGCTTAGAGATTCACAAATTCGATGCATCGAATATCGCAAGAGAGTTCATCCAAACGGCGGCGGAATTTCGGAAGCGGTATCCGTTGCTTTTTTTCAAAGATCAGGAGGGAACAAAATATGAAAACACTATTTCTTTTCACTTTGCTATTTTGCACGATCGCTTTTGGCGGTATAACCGTCTCAGCTCAGTGCGACAGGAATACAGCTTCACCAATAAAATGTGGATATTACGATGAAGGATATCAGGATGGTGTCGCAGATGCGAACAGCAACCGCAGCAACGACTATCGTCGATATCGCAATAAGTTTGAATCACAGTACGAAGATTTTTACCGTCGCGGATATTCCGCCGGTTACGATACTGTCCGTCCTACTGTGCGGTGGACGAATTCTCAGCGAAGCGCATACGATTCCGGCTATACGATCGGCCAGAACGACCGCCGAAATAGTCAGTACAGGCCAGGCGAAAATGCGGGGCGCGGTTACGACCCGAATATTGGCCTTTATTTCCAGCAAGGATACGATGATGGCTATAACAATCGCCCGCGAACCTATGACGTTCCGCTTGGCAACTATCCAACCTATCCTGGTGGCGGTGGCGGCTCTCAGGGATCTGCATCTTGGAGCGGCCGAGTCGATGATCGGGCAAACATTATCATTCGCAGTTCAACGATACGATCTGAGGACGTAAGCGGCACTGGTTTGCAAGTGAACTACCAAAATATGAACGGCAGCCTGCCTCGACGAGCGACGATCGTATCAGCCACGCGTAGAGACGGCCGCGGCGATGTGCGCGTCATCCAGCAGCCGAGCCGGACGAATGATTACACGGCTATTATCCAGGTCGTCGATTCACGAAGCGGCTCTGACAACTATACGGTCGATATTTCATGGACACGCTCGGGTAATAACTCGGGCAACGAACCATACCGTTCCGGAAGTGTAAAATGGCGCGGGCGCGTTGACCAAACCGCCGACATCATCATTTCGGGATCGGACGTCGAATCGCACGACTCGGCGGGCACGGGCCTGTCGGGCGTCAACTTTAATATCAATGGCTATCTTGCGGCGCGGCCGGGATCGGTGACTGCCCGAAAACGAAACGGACGCGGCTCTGTAACAGTAAGGCAGCAGCCCTCGTGGGACAATGATTTCACTGCGATCGTCCAGGTCTTTGATCCGGGCGGCGGCGCCGATGATTATGAGGTTGATATTACCTGGTAATAACCAGAGGCCGGATTGGAAAACCTTCCGGCCTTTATTTTTTCTCAAACATCGCTCGATAGATCGGAAGATGCTTGGTTTCGACAGCCTTCTCCCGTTCGGTGTGAATGGAAAACGGATTTACTTTGATTTCGATCTCACTTAGGTCTTTACAAGAGCGAAAAAGAGCAAACATTTCCTCAGCTAGAAAATCGATGTCGGTTTGAACGAAGATGCCTCCTTTGGGTCCAAGTTTTGCCACGACTGTTTCGACCAGCTCGGCATTGACCATGCGTCGTTTTGCGTGCTTTTTCTTGAACCACGGATCTGGAAATTGGATCGTGACCATTTGCAGCACGCCTTTCGGCACTTCATCAAGCAGTTTCCCCAACCAGAACATCGCATTGCAGAACTCATAATGAAGGTTGGGCAAATCTCTTTCTGTCGCGATGTCGTTTGCCTCATTCACAAGCGGTTCGCGGATCTCGATGCCGAGAAAATTCCATTCCGGCCTGGCCTCAGCCATTTTCAAAATGAAACGCCCGCGCGCGCAGCCGATGTCGAGATGAAGCGCCAGTTTGGGATCTGCGAATATTGCAGACAGATCTATCGGCTCCGGCGTTTGCCGATAGTGCGGTGCGAATGGATTGACGTGCTGGTGAACTCGAACGCGGGGCATAACGGAAACTAGACAACTCGCAAGATCAACAAAATACTAAAACAACACGCCGCGATGTATATACCGAGAGCCGCAAGCCCGAAGAAACTAACCGTTGAACTAGTTTCGCGTGGATCGATATGCTCATCAGCAGGTATCTGCAAAAACCCATAAACAGCTCTGGTTACCAATCCGCCGATGTGGCCAAAATTGTCGATGACCTGATAAAGAGCGATGCCAAAAACGAGAATAAACCCGATGTTGACCAACAGGCTCTTTCGAAATTCCGGCGATATGAATTGCCGGCGACGAAAAGCATAGATCGCGAGGTAACCGATCAAACCGACAATTCCCCCCGAAGCCCCGACCGAAATTCCGTCAGGCTGGAAGATCAAGCTAAGAACGCCGCCGCCAACCGCCGAGAGTAGAAACACGATCGCAAGGTGCGCTCGGTTTGAAAGCATTTCAAATATCTTGCCAAAGCTGTAAAAGGCGTAGCAGTTCATCATAACGTGAAGGACGCTGCCGTGCGTTGTTGCTCCTGTCAGGATGCGCCAGTATTCATGGCCTTGGATAAAGGCAGGCTTTACGAAACCGGCCGCCAATATGGAGTCATCAAGTCCTGTTCCAAGCTGAGCGATCGCCACGGCCGCTATCGCCGCAATGAGAATGACGGTGTAATAAGGAAACGGTGGCGTTGGGAACTGCTCGCCCTGCGTGTCTTGAGCCTCTTGCTCGTCGCCTTCTGTTTGATATTTCAGAGACATCAATTAACTACATCGCGAGGCCGCCGTCGGGCTGAATTACCTGGCCGGTAATATACGCAGCAGCGGGAGAGAGCATAAAGCAAGCGATCTCGGCTATCTCAGTAACATTACCAAGGCGGCTAAGCGGTATCTGAGAGATTATTTTCTCGCGGTATTCGTCGTTCATCTCGGACGCCATGTCGGTCTCGATGAGGCCGAGTGCGAGTGCGTTGACAGTGATCTTGCGGCTGGCGACCTCCTTGGCGAGCGATTTTGTCAGGCCTATCATTCCTGCCTTCGACGCTGAATAATTTGACTGCCCGAGCATCCCGACGACGCCGGAGATGGATGTAATATTCAATATCGAGCCGCCATTCTCATTTCGCATCATCGGACGAACAGCTGCCTTCGAGAAGTTCCACGCTCCTTTCAGATTTGTATCGATCACCGCATCCCAGTCTTCTTCTTTCATACGAAGAATAAGTTGATCGCGTGTAATGCCCGCATTATTGACTAAATAATCGACCGTTCCAAAAGCATCTTTGACCTGCGTGACGAATTCGGTCGCTGCTTCGGTATTCGCCACGTCACACTGTGCGGCAAATGCTTTCACGCCCAATGCTTCGATCTCAGCTTTTAGCTTTTCGGCTTCATCGGCGCTCTTTGAATAATTAAACGCCACATTTGCTCCGCGACGTGCCAACTCCAACACGATCGCTTTACCGATTCCGCGTGTGCCGCCGGTCACGATCGCCGATCTTCCTTCAAAATCCTTTTCGCTCATAATTTATCCCGCCAGCGCCTGTCGCTGGACCTCAAAAAGTTTGTTGACGCCGATGTCGGCGAGGATCAACATCTCATCCATCTGCTCGCGCGAGAATGGCTCTCGTTCTGCAGTTCCCTGCATCTCAATAAATTTTCCTGAACCGGTGCAAACGACATTCATATCAACATCGGCATTGGAATCTTCCTCATAGGCGAGGTCAAGAATTGTCGTGCCTTCGATAATGCCAACGCTAACAGCCGCAACCTCGCTCAAGATCGGCGAAGTCTTTATCGTTCCCTGTTTTACAAGTCTTCGGCAAGCCAGCGCGAGAGCAACATACGCACCCGTGATAGAAGCGCAGCGTGTGCCGCCGTCTGCCTGAATGACATCGCAATCAAGGTATATCTGACGTTCGCCAAGCAGTTTGGTATCGACCACTGCGCGCAGGCTGCGGCCTATAAGGCGTTGTATCTCCTGTGTTCTGCCCGATGGCCGATTTGTTTCACGCTGAGTGCGGGTATTTGTCGCACGTGGCAGCATCGCGTACTCAGCCGTAACCCAGCCAAGGCCTTTGTTCCGCATGAACATCGGGACCTTGTCCTCAACGCTCGCAGTGCAGATCACTTTTGTCCCGCCGACCTCGATCAGAGCCGAGCCTTCGGCATAGGGTGAAATATTCGGCGTGATCTTGGTATTACGTATCTGGTCGTGGGTTCTCTTATCTATTCGTTCGTAACTCATGTCTTTTTACCCACGAAACACACTAAATACACGAAAAAAAATGCCTCGGTTTTTGTATGTTTCGTGTATTTCGTGGGCTATATCTTCTTCAATTCATCACCGCCGTAAACTTCGATCGCTTCGAGTTTCGACGGTTTGGTTCCTAAAAATCTCTCGGCGACGCGTGCAAATCTATCAGCGGCATCCGTTACATAAAAATGATCGAGGTCGTCGCAAAGCTCACGTTTGCCGGTAACCGCGTTCGGATTTGCCAGGCCTTTTTCTATCAAAAGCTGTTCAACCTCTTCGGCGGTCGCCTCGCCGGAATCAATTAGCTTAACATTTTCGCCCACGGTCTGCTGTATCACTTCCTTCAGGATGGGGTAATGCGTGCAGCCAAGAACGAGAGCGTCAGGGCGGAATTCGTTCATTTTTGCAAGGTATTTAGCAGCGATCGAGACCGTTTCGGGTTCGTTGACCCAATTTTCTTCAGCAAGGGGCACAAAGAGCGGACAACCGGCTTGCAATACTTCGGCCGTTTTGGAAGCGCGCCTGATTGCCTCAAAATACGCGTTGCTCGCAACGGTCGCCTCGGTCGCGATGACGCCGATTCGAGGTACAGACTTATCTTTTGTCAATTCGACCGCCTTTCGCCCGCCCGGACCGATCACGCCCACAACGTCGAGGCCGATCTTTTCGCGGATCTTTGGTAACGCAAGAGCCGATGCCGTGTTGCACGCTACGACAAGCATCTTGATTCCCCGCGACGCAAGAAACTGTGAATTCTCTATCGCATATCGTTCGACAGTCGCCAGCGATTTTGTGCCGTAAGGGACGCGGGCCGTGTCGCCGAGGTAAATAAAATGCTCGTTCGGCAGACGGTTATGCAATGCCCGATATACGGTCAAACCGCCGACACCGGAATCAAAAATGCCTATCGGTAAAGTATTCACGCTAGCAATAACTATATCGTATTTGCCATAGCACTGAGCAGGGGCAAGACCATAAATTAGGGTAAATACCTAGCGGCTAAGCTGTAATTGCTTTCGGCGTTTCCTTCTCAGGTATAGATGGAGGGCGAGCGCTCCAAAAAACATCGCCAATATGACTTGAGCCACGCGGCTACTGACGAGTTTGGCGATCCGCGACATCGTACCTGATTCCATTTCGGGCCCGTTTACAGGCACGGCTTGTTTGTTCGCAGTACGTTCGAGATCCAATTTGGCATGCTCCAGCAGATCCTGAACTCTTTCGGTAGCCTGTTTACTCACCACAGTGCGCTTCATACCGCCTAGAATGCCATCCAACGAATCAGACCGTGAGGCATCCGTAAAGATCAGATAAGTTTCAACTGAATCTCTCGCCTGCATTCTTACGACGAACGTCAGTGCCAACGAAGCATCAAAATAATGAGTGGCGTAGATCTGTTTTGTAGCGAGCAGCAACTGTGAACTTTCGTCACTTTGCTGCTGGTAAGTCAGTATGTGCGTGAGCGAGATAACCGGTTTGAGGCCAAAATCTACTTTTGACCATTCCAGAGTGCTTTCCACACCGGACAACTCACCCCCGGGAAACTTCCTTAGATAGTTGTAAAAAGCAGGGGCGAGGCTGCGCAGAAAAAGTGACCCATCAAGCAATATACGATGTTCCTCGGCAAGTCGAACCGGGATCTTCTCGCTGTCGTATTGTATGAGTGCCTTGTCTCCACCCGCCAGGTAATCTAGTAAGTACTCAACAAGCATCCGTCGAAATAATTGTGTTGCTTGAGATTCATGATCGGGAGCATTCCAATCAACCTCTGATCGCAGTTTGTTTATCATCTCGGCTGACAATTTCAACTTGCAGCTGCCAACCACGCATTTTTTAATGTCCTCAATATCACGGTCCTCTATCGTTAGCGATCCGAAATCCTCCACGGACGGCGGCGTACTGAATATTCCGCTGCCCAAAACAGATCGATTACTCTTCTGGTTCAGACTTTCGCGAAGCTCCGGCATTGATATTTCGTGCACATTCTGCAGCCGCACTATACCGATGACCGCGATCTGCCGTTTATCTTTGACCCGTAGTAATTTGATCACTGACTCGCCGTTATCAAGCGCCGCGAGATCGCCGGCCTCAAAGGCCGCCTGCTCGCGCAGCAGTTTACGAAAATTCTCTCCCTGTGTCTGAGCCAAAGCCGTAAGGCCGCAGACAAGAGCTAACGCGGATAACAATGTGACTCTCGCAAGCATTTGTAAACTATCCGGCAATGCGGCTCCTCGCTGCTCAATTATACGTTTTACTCAAGTAAAAACCTCACCATTTTTCTGGCAAGGTTTTCAGTCGGTGAGCATCAATGCACCGAGAATGATCAATAATTGATTGGTGGAGGCGGCGGGAATCGAACCCGCATCCAAAGGTTGCGACCAGTGAAATCTACACGTTTAGTTTATTCACTTAAGTTTTGCCGCAAGTGAGCAGATGAACAAACAAGACCTCGCAAGCAGCTAACCTGACTAACATTTAAGGCAAATTCGCAGGTGGTGAACGTGCCCGAGCTTCTACTGGGTTATGCCTCGGCCGGTCGCAAGAAGCCGACTTCCGGTGAGACACTTGTGGTTAGTATTTAAACTAAGCAGCAAGAGCTAATTCTTGATTAGCATTTGTTTTAGCACAGTTTTTTTAACGAGCTAACCATACTAAAGCCCGACGTGCATTCAAAGATCTATACAAGCCCCTGTCGAAGCCTGTCGCCCCCATCGAGGAAGGTCAGTTTACGTTATTTTGATGAAAAATGGAAGGTTCGGGTTGGAACGTGTTTGTTCCGTTCCACCCAAAGTGGAACAAATGGAACAAGGTGGAACAGCGATATGTTCGTTCAGATCTTTCGCGAATCGTATGCCCAGTGCAGCAGAGCCTGGCGTTGACGCGGGCGACAATCAAGTGTTTTTGGCGGGCAGTTGTTTTTTATTTGCGCGATGTGGCGGCGGATGGCCCGCCAGCGTTTGATCTGGCGTTCATCGTCGATGCAGCGGCGTCCGTAGAAGTATCGGCAATACCATTGAAACCAGCCGCGCGGGTCCTCCTCATAGATCCAGCCTTTTTTGCGCCATACTGACAGAGGCTGCGATGCGGTTACGCCAAAGAAGTTGAGTTTTGCGTCATACCGTTCAGGAGAGAGCTTCGCCTTTTCGAACCAGTCAGACGGAAATTCTTGCGTGCAATCCGTCATATACTTGCCGCCAAATACACCGAGCGCAAGCATTTGTTTTGGTGTCAGCTCAGGCCGGAACTCAGAATGAAAATTCTTGCCGATAGGCTCTCTCAATAGATAAGCATAATTCTGCTGCATCTTATCGTTGACTTCGATCCAATGTTCTTTCATATCGGGAAACTAGGCATTAGCACTGCTCGCTGTGAGCGTTGGATACTTGCCGGTCCAACATGCAGAGCAAGCCGTGGCGGGGTCGATACCGATCGCTTCGAGCATTCCGTCAAGCGAGAGATAGCCGAGGCTATCGGCTCCGATATATTCGCATATCTCTGCTTCGGTCATTTGAGAGGCAATAAGGTCTTGCCTGTGCGGCGTATCAACACCGTAGTAGCATGAATGTGCCGTCGGCGGACACGAGACACGCATATGCACTTCGGTCGCGCCTGCCTCGCGTACCATTTGAACGATCTTTTTGCTCGTAGTGCCACGAACGATCGAATCATCTACGAGAACTATACGACGGCCGCGAATAAGGTCCTTGATCGGATTTAGCTTGAGTCGGACACCAAAGGAACGTATCGACTGTGAAGGTTCGATGAACGTACGTCCGACGTAATGATTGCGAATGATCGCCTGGCGGAAATTGATACCGGACTGCCGCGCGTAACCGATCGACGCCGCAACGCCGGAATCAGGCACCGGCACGACGAGGTCAGCCTCACAGGGCTGTTCGACGGCAAGACGTTTTCCCATTTTATGTCGTGACTCATTGACCGAACGGCCAAAGATCGTAGAATCGGGACGCGAAAAATACACGTGCTCGAAAGTACAAACTGAAACCGGTTTCACCTCGAACGGTTTTGACGAATGCAGGCCGTTCTCATCTATCACAAGCATTTCGCCGGCCTCGATCTCGCGAACGTATTCGGCATCTATCAGATCGAACGCGCAGGTCTCGGATGCGACGCAATACGCACCTTGAACCCGTCCCAAAACAAGCGGACGAAAGCCACGCGGATCGCGAACAGCTATCAAAGCGTTTGGCGTCAAAAAAAGAAGCGAAAACGCACCCTCGGTATCTTTCAGTACCAAACGTATCGCTTCGAGTGTATCTTTCGCCCTTGTTCGAGCAACGCCGTGAAGGATCGTTTCTGTGTCGGACGTCGAAGAAAATATCGCTCCGGCCTGTTCGAGTTCGGTTCGCTTTTCGCCGGCAAACGGCAGATTTCCGTTATGGCAAATGGCTATCTTGCCATGCTGACAAGTGACTGAAAATGGCTGGACCTCTTCGATAGTGTTTTTGCCTGCAGTCGAGTATCGTGTGTGCCCTATCGCACTTGAACCTGTAAGTTTTTTGAGCTCGTCTTCACTCAGAACATCAGCAACGAGTCCGATCTCGCGGAATTGGTGCAGTTCATCGCCGTCGGAAGAGACGATCCCGCAGGCCTCCTGCCCGCGATGCTGCAAAGCAAACAGCCCCAACTGCGTCAGTGTAGAAGCCTCCGGATGGCCGAAGATGCCGAAAATGCCGCATTCTTCGTGAAATTTGTCGAGAATTAGCTCCATCTAACTCTATTTTAACCCGTCACGGAAAAGAACTTAAACGCAGAGGACGCAAAGATCGCACGGAAAGAGAGATCAAGATAATTATTCAATTCTCTCTGCGTTCTCGGCTACCTCCGCGTTAAAACTGCTGCTTAAAGCAACGAGATCAGCAGCCGTATTAATGTTCATGAAGAACTTGTCTGAATTCTCGAGATCGCAGTATTCGCCGAGTTCGACTATGCAAGTTTTCGAGCCGGTAACGAAGGTTGTGAGCGCAGGCAAGTGATCTCCAACGGCTAATAGAGCCTCAACCGCCGCAAGCGTTGATTTCACGCGATAAAAGGCACAGAGCGGCTGAAGCCATCCATCCGGTTGACGCGGCACAACGGCTTCGTGTTCGTCCGTGACGTGGGCAGCCATGAGTTTCAGAAATCCTTGCGAGATCATCGGATGATCGCAGGCGGTAAGAAATATCCAAGCGTTTCGTGTGTATGTGAGAGCTGCATGAAGACCGCTCCACGCACCAAAGCCCGGACGTTCGTCCAAAATAACAGAATGGCCGAGTTTCTCTAACATATCGGTCGAGAACTGGCCGCTGTTTGCGGCGATATACTTTATACACGAAGGTTCCAGCGACGCTTTTACAGTGTCAGCAATGCGAACGGCGAGCGGCTTGCCTCCAATTTCTACAAATGCCTTGTCCCGGCCGAGACGCGACGATCTGCCGCCGATCAAAATGAAGGCATCAATGTTCATTAGTCTGTAAAACTTCCCGCCGTCTCATTGGTCGGATCGATCGTAATTATTATAGATTTTGATGTCGGTGTCTGACTGCGTTCGGCAAAACTGGCCAGTGGAACGAGCGGGTTTGCCTCCGGAAAATAAGCTGCCGCACATCCTTTCGGAATAGTATACGGCACAACAATGAATCGGTAAGCATGCCGCTGAGTGTCTTCAACATGACTCGTCAGATCGACGACCTGGCCCTTTTCCAATCCTAATTCCTCGATATCATCGGAATTGAGAAATATCACACGCCGCGAGCCTTCGATGCCGCGATAGCGGTCGTTAGTACTATAGATCGTCGTGTTGAACTGGTCATGCGAACGGATGGTCGTCAGCATAAGCTGGCCTTTCGCAAGTGTTGTTTTTTCCAGTGGACTTGAAACAAATTGCGCTTTTCCGCTATCAGTTTTAAACTCACGCTCACGCGGCGGATTTGGCAGATAAAATCCGCCGTCCTGACGAATGCGGTCATTATAGTTTTCGCAACCGGCGACGACACGCGAGATCGCGTCGCGGATATTATCGTAATTGGCAACCATATTATCCCAATCGACCGTAGTTCGCTCGCCCAAGGTTGTTTTCGCAAGCTGACCGACGATCCAAGTCTCGCTTCGTAAATTGTCAGAGGCAGGCTTGAAAATACCTTTCGACATCTGCACATTAAGCATCGTGCTTTCGGTCGAAACGAACTGCTCGCCGTCAGCCTGGATATCGACTTCCGAACGTCCGAGGCACGGAAGGATCAATGACTGCTCGCCTGTCGCCAGCGCAGTGCGGTTTAGCTTTGTGATCACCTGCACGGTCAGCCGGCATTTTTTCAAAGCACCATAAACAACATCAGTGTCCGGTGACGCGCTAAGAAAATTACCGCCTATAGCAAAAAATATCTTTGCCCGGCCATCATTCATTGCATTGATGCTTTCGACAGTGCTGAAGCCGTCATTCCGGGGCGGCGTGAAATTAAATTCCTTTTCGAGTCCCGCAAAGAATGTTCTGCTTACCCTTTCACAAATCCCCATCGTGCGGTCGCCCTGCACGTTTGAATGGCCGCGAACTGGACAAAGGCCGGCACCTTCCTTTCCGATCTGCCCGCGCAGAAGGTGCAGATTCACCAGGTCCTGTATCGTCGCAACTGCCTTTTTATGCTGTGTCAGGCCCATCGCCCAACACGTAATGACACGCTCCGCGTTCATCACCATTTCAGCAGCATCGAAGATCTGCTCTCGCGATAAACCGCTTTCACTTAAGATGTCTTGCCACTTTGTCGCTTCCAGACAAGCGATAAGTTCGTCGTATCCTTCGGTTTTTTTATCAATAAATTGCAGATCAAAAACGGTGGCGGGAGCCGACCGTTCGCGTTCAAGCATGACCTTCATCATCCCTTTTAAGACAGCCATATCGCCGCCGATCCGGACCGGCAAATGAAGATCTGCAAGGTGCGTCGGCTTGTTTGCGAGAAGCGTAACGGGAAACATCAGAGGGTTTGCGTAATGCTGCGGATTTGGATTTACGAAATTCATCAGGCCCGCCTCGGGCAGCGGATTGATCGCGAGCATCTTTGCACCTGCACGCTTTGCATCCTGAAGCGACGACATCATTCGCGGTGCGTTCGTGCCGGGATTTTGACCGATCACGATCACGAGATCCGTTTTTTCGAAATCGGAAAGTCGAACAGTTGCCTTTCCAAGCCCGATCGATTCTGTAAGAGCGACGCCTGAAGATTCGTGACACATATTCGAACAATCTGGAAGATTATTTGTGCCGAATTGGCGAACAAAAAGCTGATAAAGAAACGCGGCCTCATTCGATGTTCGGCCCGAGGTATAAAAGATCGCTTCGTCAGGTGAATCGAGAGCATTTAACTCTTCGGCGATCAGCTCAAATGCTTCCTGCCATGGGATCGGCTCGTAATGGTTCGAGCCTTTTCGCAAAATAACGGGCTCGGTCAAACGTCCTTGTGCATTGAGCCAATGATCGTCGTTTTGAAGGAGTTCATCGATACTGAATCGGCTAAAAAGATCAGCGGTGACGCGTCTCTTTGTCCCTTCATCCGCAAGTGCCTTGGCTCCGCTCTCGCAAAACTCCGCTTTCGTGCGATCTCCGTCGGGGTCAGGCCATGCACAGGATTGGCAATCGATGCCGCCCTTTTGATTAAGAGTCAGCAGGCCGCGCGTGCCGCGAACAACGCCCATCTTGCCAAAGGCGTTGCTCATCGCCTTTGTGATCGACTTGAACCCGGCAGCAGTAGTTGCGAGCTTTGTGACTTTAAGTTTTTCGGCAGGCGTTTTCTTATTCATGCCTATTACAAGATCTTAAGCGGTAAAAGTAAATTAACCGCAGATGACAGATGGAAACAGATAAGCGCAGATATGAAAAAAATTAATTTATCTGCGTAAACCGCGTCATCGGCGGTTAAATCATGTTCGTATCCTCTGGGCTCCGGTATAGATGTTAAATCGTCCGCCGCGGACAAAGCCAACAAGCGTCATTCCGAATTCCGCAGCCAGTTCGACCGCAAGGCTCGATGGCGCACCAACCGCCGCTAATATCGGTATGCCGCCCATCAAAGCTTTTTGCACAAGCTCGAAACTTGCACGTCCGCTGACGAGTAGTATCTTGTCTGATAAAGGCAATTCGCCGGACGTGAATCTTGCTCCGATGACCTTGTCCAGGGCATTGTGGCGTCCGACATCTTCGCGAACGATCTCAAGCACACCCTTTGCATTAAACAA
The DNA here is from genome assembly GCA_964528325.1 of uncultured Chloracidobacterium sp. Lineage (GTDB taxonomy): Bacteria > Acidobacteriota > Blastocatellia > Pyrinomonadales > Pyrinomonadaceae > OLB17. The sequence continues at coordinate 21,582 of CAZGSC010000023.1, forward strand.
AGCAGACGCGTGTAAGCCGCCGGTTTGTTCAAAAACGTCCTGCGATGCCCGCAGAGTTTCAGACAGTTTGTAAATAACATTTGCTTTAACTTTTGGGTGGTCGCGATCTTCGAACTTTTGCGCTCCTGTGTGTAGTGCCTCGATCGAACTTTTGCCGCAAACGCCGCAGCTTGATGTTGTATAGAAGTGACGTTCGAGGCGCTTGAGATCAATTTCAACGGCTTCGCTGATATCAACTCGAATTGTGTTTGAGTTTAGAGCTTTTGCTCGGTCGATCGCACCTTTTCCTTTCCCTATCGCGAGGCCGCAGTGCCTGATCTGCTTTATCTGTTCAGGACTGCTGATAATGCCTTCTGTGAATAAAAAACCGGCTGCGAGCTCTGCATCGCTTCCTGGTGTGCGCATTGTGATCGAGATCGCGCGATGCTCAAGTTTTCCATTCTTTGAAAAACCGAGTCTGATCTCAAGCGGTTCTTCTACGGCTAGAACATCCTTGAATTTTTCTTCATCCGAACGAATAACTTCGCGCCGAACTGACGATTGCGATAAGACCTGTGCTGGTTTCACATTGAAATTTTAACAGACAGAAGATGATTCACCACAGAGTGCACAGAGAACACGGAGAAAAGAAAAGTGGCGGTCTTGGGTTCAACTTGTTTATTGATTTCTGTGCTCTCTGTGTTCTCTGTGATAAAAAATCTTAGTCGGCGGGTAGGATACGGCCGCGGCATTCGCCAAAGCCGATTCTTCGAAAGCCTTCGCGTTCGCAGTAGCCTTTCATGATGATCTCGTCGCCGTCTTCGAGGAAGCGACGGGTTTCGCCGGACGGCAGTTCGAGCGGCTCGGTGCCGCGCCACGTGAGTTCGAGTAAACAGCTGCGTTCGGACTTTTCTTTGCCGCTCACGGTGCCCGAAGCCATCAGATCACCGGTTTGCAGGTTGCAGCCGTTCGACGCGTGATGCGTCAGCATCTGGCCGACTGTCCAGTAGAGGTCTTTTGTATTCGAACGCGAAAGCAGGTGCGGTTCGATCTTTTTGTTCCGCATCTTTTCAGTTTGAATGAAAACTTCGAGATTAATATCAAGTCCGCCGAATTTTTGATTTTGCTCATCGTTGAGATAATCAAGCGGCTGAGGATCGCCTTCAGGGCGTTCAAAAGCTTTTGTCCTAAACGGAGCGAGAGCTTCCATCGTCACAACAAATGGCGAGATCGTCGTTGCAAAATTCTTTGCCAAGAAAGGCCCGAGCGGCTGATATTCCCAAGCCTGTATGTCGCGAGCCGACCAATCGTTCACCAAACACATTCCGAAAATATGATCTTCTGCTTGGCTGATCGGGATAGATTTACCGAGTTCGTTTCCCTGCCCGACAAAAAAGCCTAGCTCCATCTCGTAATCGAGATTTTTGCACGGGATAAAAATCGGCGGTTTTTCCTGATCGCTGCGATTCTGTCCGTGTGGCCTTCTAATGTCCGTTCCAGAGATCACAATACTCGAAGCCCGCCCGTGATAACCGATCGGCACATACTTGTAATTCGGCAGAAGCGGATTGTCCGGCCTGAACATCGATCCGACATTCGTTGCGTGAAAGATCGAGCAGTAGAAATCGGTGTAGTCACGAATAGTGAACGGGGATAGGAACTGTAGATTGGCAACTGAAAATAAGTGTGCCTTTAGCTCATCAATAATCTCTTTTTCTTGGCTTGCTGACAATAGACTGGACAGTAATCGTCTTAAACCAACGGCGTTATGGTCTGCTCCGTATTCGGCATATTTACTCAACGAATTCCCATGCTCCAACATGTGCGCAGGTTCAGTTCCAAGTTCGCTGAAGAATCCAAGCTCATTCACGCCTACAAGGTCGAGAACCTTATCTCCGATGATGACTCCTACATTTCGCTTTATCGCCAAGGACGGATGTTCAAAGTAACAAAACGGTAAATTCTGTATCGGAAAATCCGTATTCGGATCGTTAGCTGATTCGACCCAGCTTTTGAGGTTCGGGTCGTGTGTTTCGTTTATCTCGTATGTCATTCTATTTACGTTGAGTGTTACGCTCTTACTAACGTGCGGGCTTCTGCACCTACAGCACTCCAAGTTTTTGCAGATCGGCGACCGGTTCGTCGAATGAGCATGAGCCGAAAGACTGGATGCCGGTTTTTCGCAGGCGTTCGAGCTGCCATAGATTTAGCGAAAAATCGTCACGCCAGGTCACAGCATGGTCCTCGAAGTGGAAAACCTCGCCAAACTCCTCTTCCATCACATCGTCGAGAAAGCTGATCTTAAAACCTTCACGGGCGAAGCCGGTCATCATGAACAGGTTCAGAAAGCCGTGCATCGTACCTTTGACTGAATCTTTTTTATAAGTGAGCGGCTTGAAGCACCGGATTGGGTGATGCAGCCCGGCCGTCGCCTTGAACGGAATATTGGCCGCAAGACAGGTGCGCACAAATCTAATGATCTGCTGTGATGTCGGAAACGCGTCAGGCGTCACGCCGCCGGTGCGAATTTTTGCCCGCTGGCCTTTCAGAGCAAGCGTCGCAACCATATCAGGCAAATTCTCGTCCGGAGCAATCTCAAAATATGCCGCAACATCACCCGGCAAAGATGCAACTGTGTTGGCGATCTCGCCATGAGACGCAACTTTTACCTCGACAGTGTCACAAACAACGCCCGGTCCGTATTTTGAATTAAAATTTTTGATGCGGTGCATTGTTTCGACTACATCTTCCGCGACAACAACGCTTACACGCCATGGATTTGCACCGTTTTTCGGAATAAATTCAACCGCGTTTTCGTAAAATTCATCCAGACGCGCCGCCATAACAATAAAGCGGCCAAGCATCCAACTATAGTTGCTGCTTCGATAGGTCGCGTAATTGATCACTGCTTCGGACATCGGCAACCCGGCAGGCGGAAAAAGGCCCGCATAGTCGATCGAACCGGCGAGAAGCATTCGCACTGATTGCATAACGTTCGTGTCTGTTGCGAGAGCATCCATTAGGAAATTCCAAATTAAGAATATCATTTAATAATATGACGCACATTTGCATTTTGCGAAAAATTTGGAGTATCTTGTCATAATCTCGACAGTTACGGAAAAGAAAATTTGATGCGTGTTTTAGGAATCGATCCCGGCAGCGAAACGCTCGGTTGGGGTGTCGTCGATGGCAGCGGGTCAAAATATACGCTCGTAGCTTACGGCACAGTAAAGTCGAATCCGAAGCAGCAGTTTTCGAAGCGTTTGCTGAATATTTACAACGGCGTCGCCGAGATAATGGCCGAACATTCGCCTGATGTGTTGTCGGTCGAGGATACGTTTTACGCCGTCAATGTCGGCGTTGCATTAAAGCTAGGGCAAGTTCGCGGCACAATGCTGCTTCTTGCCGAGCAGCGTGGTATAGAGATCGCCGAATACGCGCCTAGGCTCGTAAAACAGACCGTGGTCGGCTACGGCAATGCCGAGAAACACCAGGTTCAAGAAATGGTGAAAATATTGCTGAAGATGAAAACTGTACCGACGCCACATGATGCTGCTGACGCGTTGGCGATAGCTATCTGTCATTTTCACCACGCAGGAATGCAGGACAAAATAAAAAAATTACAACAAAAACCACCAAGAAAGCCGATGTAGTGTATCGGCCGGAGAAAACCTTATGAAACTCCGTTTGTTTTTAACACTTGCGCTTCTGACCGTTGTTTTTCACGGCTCATCCAACGCTCAGCACCGTAAATCCACAATAACCGCAAGGTCAAAAGCAGCAGCTTTGCCAAAGGCTCCTGAGATCGGACAGACAGCGATCGTGATAGATGAAACGCTTTCGGTTTTGCGAGTAAACCCTAGCCTTTTTTCAGAATCGATCCAGCGGATGCGTCGCGGGCGCAAAGTCCAGATTCAAGGTGTAACCGAAGCCGACGGTGTCAAATTCTATCGCGTCACGGCTCCACCTACGAATTTTGGCTGGGTCCAGGCAGATGCCGTCTTTGGCAAGTTTCGTCCCGGCGATGAGGAACGGCTGGCGAGATTTGTTCAGGCAGAAAGCGGATTTGACCAGATCGAAGCCGCAGTTGAGTTTTTTTCCATTTACCCAAATTCGAAGATAAAGCCGTCGATACTTTTGCTTTATGGCGATCTGCTCGAAGAAGTTTCCGCCAAGCTTTCACGCGACGCCACAAACAAGCTAAAGCGTCTTGAAATGGCGGCTTCTGCCGCTCCGCTGCACAGTTATTATCTAAACTTTGTCAGTCTTGACCGCTATCGAAAACTTGGTATCGTTTTTCTGTTCAATTCGGCTGCAAAGCAATTTCATTACGACGGAGCGAGTTGGAAAGAGATAATTGCAAAGTTCCCTGCCTCACCCGAAGCCGTCGAAGCACAAAAACGTCTCGACGCTCTTAAGGCGAAGATGGAAAAGCAGGCGACAAAATAAGGTTATTCAGCTAGTGCTTTTGAGATCTCGGCGGCAACGTGTGCGTTGTTTTTTAGAAGTGCAATATTTGCGGCAAGAGTTCTGCCGCCGCTTTTTTCTGACATTTGGGTCAGCAAAAAAGGCGTTATTTCTTTGCCGCGAATTCCGTTTTCGTCCGCGAGGTTTAGTGCATCGGCTAGTATCGCTTCGAGTTCTGCACGATCGATCTCAAATTGAGCCGGAACGGGAACAGTTACGAGAACCGCGTTCTCAAGCTTTGATCCGTCTCGCACATTTATAATAGCAGCGATTTCATCCGCATTTTCTACTCTTTCATCGATCGGCAAGCCGCTCGAACGCGAATAGAACGCGGGCAATTCGTCACACTGCCACCCGAGGACGGAAATGCCGTAAGTTTCCAGCCATTCACGCGTTGCCGGCAGATCAAGAACGATCTTAGCACCGGAGCAAACAACAGTGATCGGCGTCCGTGCAAGTTCGGGCAGGTCAGCCGATACATCGGCGGAAAATCCGCGATGAACTCCACCGATACCGCCCGTCGAAAAAACCTTGATGCCGGCTCGATGCGCCATAAATGCCGTCGTCGAAACCGTCGTCGCACAGGTCAGTTTTTTTGCTAATGCTATTGCCATATCCCGCCGCGAGATCTTGCGAACTCCCTTGCTGGCTGCAAGGATCTCTATCTGCTTGCGATCCAGGCCAACACACACCTTGCCATCAAACACCGCAATCGTAGCGGGAACGACCCCCGCTTCTCGCACAGTAGATTCTAGGTCTAAGGCTGTTTCAAGGTTTTGAGGATACGGAAGGCCGTGAGCAATGACAGTAGATTCGAGCGCCACGACCGGACGGTTTTCAGCTATAGCATCTGCAACTTCCTCGGATAGATTGAAATGCATAGATCTATTTGACCATGTGCCCGATCCGGCTAAGACGTGGATGCGAAATGCAGCCAAACCAACTTCCGTTCGACGCACCCCGATCGCACGACCAGTAAACGAACATAGCACGTCCGACAATAACATCACGCGGAACAAAGCCCCAATAACGGCTGTCTTCGCTGTTATCGCGACTATCGCCCATTACGAAAAAGCTGTTGGGCGGCACGACCATCGGTTTGCCGGCCACGCCAAATTCATAACCGCGACGCGACAGGTGCTGGCCGGCTTTGATCGGCTCCATCGTTTCCTTTGAATAATAAACGATGTACTTCTGGTCAGGCTGGGTTTCCTCGAATTCTCTCGTGATAAGAGCTGACTGATTGTCGCTGGGTGTTGGCGGATCGCCGATCATCCTATGTTCCGGCAGCAGTTGGCCGTTAATATAAACTTGATTGTCCCTAAATTCGACGGTTTCGCCGGGCAGGCCTATGACACGCTTAACATAATTGATCTGATACGGGATCAGATTTCGAGAGCTGTCCATTTCGGGATGCACTTTATTTCCCGGATATTTGAAAACGATAATGTCGCCGCGTTCGATCTCGCGCTGCGGCAAAAACGGTAGCGAACCGCCGCCGGGCGTAAACATGAACTTATTTACCAGCAGATAATCACCGACGAGTATCGTATTCTGCATCGAACCCGTCGGCACGGTGACCGCCTGCAAAATAAAGGTCATTCCGAATATTGCCATCACTAGCGTGACAACGAACGATTCGAAATATTCGCGTATGGTCGATTTCGGCGGGCCCAATGGTTTGATCTGAGGTTCTTCTTTTACCTCTGTTTCTGTGTGTTCGTTGAACATAAATACTGAACAATAATACGCTATTTCCGTTTTGCACGTTTCGCTGTCGGCTCTTCCTTGTGCTCAAGCCTGGCAAGTGCTTCTGCTGCGGCCATCATTTCAGCCGCTTTTATTGAATTTCCCTGTCCACGGGCCTTGCCGTCTTCCCACGTTACCTCGACAAAAAAGACTCGGGCGTGCGGCGGCCCTTCCGTCTTTAATAATTGATAACTGGCCGTTTTCTGCTTTTGTGCCTGCAGCTCGGTCTGAAGCCGTGACTTGAAATCTACCGATGCCTCAGGCGTAACGCTCTGCAGCCTTTCCTCCATCAATCGCGTGACCACGACGCGAGCCGCAACGTAACCGCTGTCTAAAAAAACAGCGCCGACAACTGCTTCAAAGGCATTTGTCAAAAGACTCTGCTTTCGCCGGCCGCTCTTTACTTCACTGCCGCCAAGCCGTAAGAATTCTCCAATGCCGATCGCTTCCGACAAACTTGCCAATGCCGAGCCGCTAACCAGATTGTGTTTCATCAGTGTCAGGTCGCCTTCGCTCAGTTGCGGATTTCTAAGAAAAAGCTGTTCTGCAATGACAAGGCCGATCACTGAATCCCCAATGAACTCCATCGACTCGTTTTCAGCTTCACGCACGTTTTCGTCCGGTTCGCCCGAGAGATTTTCATACGCCCATGACCGGTGCGTGACGGCACGTTCAAGCAATTTCAAATTCTTAAACTTATGGCCGATGATGGCCTCAAGTTTACCGAGTGCGACAGACATTGTGGCTAATTTTAAGAAGAATAAAGCGAAAAAGAAAGCCGGAAGCATCACAAACGGGA
>CAZGSC010000024.1:0-26910 GCA_964528325.1 uncultured Chloracidobacterium sp.
CAGATCAGCCTGCGGCAACGGCAAAATACCCCGTGTCGCGGCGACCTGAGCGGGGCGCGGAGCTGAGCCTGTGATAACGGCCTTGACGACGGGATTTGTCGAGGTTATCTCCAAATTCATAAATCAGCGGAGAACGGATACAATTGGGAGTTTAATTACCGAGGTGTTCCAGTGCGCGTTTAGCAGGACTATTCTAGCATATACCGATATGATATTGACTAACCCTGATGCTTGGCATAGTTTAAAAGTTTGGGTAAGTTTTTCAGAAGATCACTCATCGGGCCGCCTATAATACTAAGAAATTATCCTATCGAATAAATAATGATTAAGAACGAATTAGAAAAGCTAATTGAGGAAAAGGGAGCGCTTATTGGCGTCATTGGACTTGGCTATGTTGGGCTGCCGCTGATCGTCGAATTTTGCTTAAAAGGGTTTAATGCCGTTGGTTTTGAGGTCGATGAAGTCAAAACCAACGAGATCAATGCCGGCCGCTCGTACATCGTAGATGTCACGAGCGAAAACGTGAAAAAGTGTGTCGACGACGGCAAACTGACCGCAACCACTGATTTTAGCAAACTGGCCGGTTGCGACGTGATAATTATTTGTGTTCCGACACCGCTCAGAAAGACGAAAGATCCGGACATGTCATACATTTTGACAGCCGGCGGCGAGATACAAAAATATATGCGGCGAGGGCAGTTGATCATTCTCGAATCGACGACCTACCCGGGCACGACCGACGAAGTCCTGCAGCCGATGTTCGAGAAAAAAGGATTTAAACTCGACGAGGATTTTCTGCTCGCGTTTTCGCCTGAGCGAGTCGATCCGGGCAATCCTCAGTTTCAAACGCACAACATTCCAAAGGTCGTTGGCGGTGTTTCGCCAGATTCGACCGATATAGCTGCCTTGTTATATGGACAGATCGTCGGACAGGTGCATCCTGTTTCGTCAGCCCGTGTCGCAGAGGCTGCAAAACTCTGGGAAAATACGTTTCGGGCAATAAACATTGGTATGGCAAACGAGATGGCAAAGCTCTGTAATGCGCTCGGCATCGACACTTGGGAGGTCGTCGGAGCTGCGGCGACAAAGCCGTTCGGATTTATGCCGTTCTATCCAGGCCCAGGCATTGGCGGTCATTGTATCCCGCTCGACCCGCATTATTTGTCATGGAAGGCACGCCAGCACGGGTTTGATTCGAAGTTTATTTCGCTCGCCGAGCAGGTGAATTCGAATATGCCCGCCTATGTCGTCGAACTCGCCACGGCTGCCCTGAACGACAACAAAAAAGCTGTCAACGGCTCAAAGATCCTTATTCTCGGAGTCGCTTACAAAAAAGACATAGACGACATGCGCGAATCGCCCGCCCTTTCGATAATTGACCTCCTACGTGCCGACGGAGCAGATGTCTATTATCACGATCCGTTCGTTCCCGAGGTCACGTTCGACCACGCATACACGATCGGCGACGGAGAACCGCTCTATAACAAAGAACTCACCGACGGACTGATCGCCGACTCAGACTGCGTAATAATCTGTACTGAACATTCACCGGTTGATTACGGCCGTGTTTGTGAACTCGCAAACCTTGTTGTTGATACGCGTAATGCTCTTTCCACCGAAACGCGAAATGGCAGCAAGGCAAGAATCGTTAGGCTTTAGTATGCCGCGCAAAATATTGCTCATCGCCGGCGCCCGGCCAAATTTCATGAAGGTCGCGCCGATCTATGCCGAGATGAAGCGGCGGGCGGCGGAGTTTGAGGTAAAGATCGTTCATACCGGCCAGCATTACGATGCGGCGATGTCGGATGCGTTCTTTGACGATCTCGGAATGCCGAAACCGGACATTCATCTGGGCGTCGGCTCGGCTTCACACGCGGTTCAGACGGCTAGGATAATGACTGAGTTCGAGCCGGTTGTTCTTGCAGAAATACCGGATTGGGTCGTGGTCGTTGGTGATGTAAATTCGACGATCGCGTGTGCTTTAGTATGCGCAAAGCTGGGTGTAAAGATCGCTCACGTCGAAGCAGGACTTCGTTCACGTGACCGCTCGATGCCGGAAGAGATCAATCGCATCCTAACCGATTCTATTTCCGATCTGCTGTTTACAACCTCGCAGGACGCAGACGAGAATTTGAAACAAGAGGGAATTCCGGCGGAAAAGATCGTCTTTGTCGGAAACGTGATGATCGACTCGCTGCTCGATCATCTGAAATTCGCAGAACGATCAAATGTCCGCGAAGATCTCGATATCGTAGGCAAGGATTACGCAGTCCTCACTCTTCACCGTCCGTCAAATGTTGATGACAAAAAAATATTCTCCAGCATCCTGGACGCATTACATACGATCTCTGAAAGCCTGCCGATCATTTTTCCGGTTCATCCACGAACAAAGGCGAAGATCGAAGAATTCGGCTTTGCAGACTTAATAGCAAGTTCAAATATCCGTCTCATTGAACCTCTTGGATATCTCGATTTCATGCAGCTCTACAGCGGGGCAAAGTTGGCCCTGACTGATTCCGGCGGCTTGCAGGAAGAGACAACCGTGCTCGGTATTCCGTGTCTGACTCTGAGGCACAATACCGAACGTCCGATCACGATCGAGATGGGCACAAATGTTTTGGTCGGAACCGATCCTGAAAAGATAAAATGCGCTGCTGAGGAAGCCCTCGCCAAAGATCGAAATTCAGACACAAAAATACCACCGCTATGGGATGGCAAAGCATCGATGCGTATCTGTGATGTGCTTTCGAACCAGTGAGTTTAACCGCGTCTGGTGGAAATACCTGCTACAAATTAATGCGTCGTTGGATCGACTTTATCGCTCTGCAAAGATGGAGCGGCGTTTTGGCTCGATTCCATAGGATAGCCGGCATTTTTCCATGCAGCAGTCCCGCCGAGCAGTGCGAAGGTTCCTGGAAGTCCGTGTTGATTTAATTGGAATGCCAAACTGACACTCGAGTGCTCGTTCGGTCAGGAACAATAGACAATAATCTTTTTGCCCCTAGGTATTGCCGGGTAGTTTTCCTCTACGGGGCCGATATTCACCATACTGATCGAACCGGTGATGTGTTCCTGTTTATATTGAGCTTCGCCCCGGCTGTCGATTATGACTGCATTGCCTGCGTCGTACTCCTTCTTAGCATCCTCAAGCGAGATCCTTGGGACTTCAGCATCGGAAGTGTATTTCGTGTACGGAGCAAGCTGAGCTGTCTGGCAGCCTATCACAACCAAAGCGCAGGAAATGAGCAGGCCGAGGAGCGCTAAATGCAATGTAGTAATACTTCTATTTTTCACCAAAAGCCTCCAATACCTCGTCAGCATGTGCTGCGACATCTACTTTATCAAATATTTTGGCGATCTTTCCCTTTTCGTCGATCAAAAACGTCTTGCGGAACGTGCCCATGTATTTTTTGCCGTACATGCTCTTTTCGCCCCATACGCCGTAAGATTCAACGATCTTTTTGTCGGTGTCGGCGAGCAGATCAAATGGCAGCTGAAATTTCGAGATAAATTTCAGGTGCGATTTTTCGTCGTCGGTCGAGACACCCAGTACGCGAATGCCCTTACTTCGGTAAATGTCATCGGCGTCGCGGAATGAGCAAGCTTCTTTTGTGCAGCCGGGCGTATCGTCCTTTGGGTAAAAATACAAAACAACACGCTGGCCTTTCAGGTCAGCCAACTTCACAGTCTCGCCGTTTTGGTCCCTGGCGTTAAAATTCGGGGCCTTGTCGCCTTCTTTCAGCATAAAACTCCTAATCGGGTAGTGATTATTTACTGAATTATATCACGCAATGTAGAATTGAGCGCAAGCATGTACTTGCAGAAGCCCGCACGTAAGTTATGGCAAAACACTCAATGTGAAACTTATGAATTGGCTTGCGAACCCTATTTGTAAATGAAATTTCTCAGCGAACAAAAAGCTATAGATCAATTGCAAGCTATTAGATCCGCTCTCAAATCTGAGATTACGGAGAATTACGAGCTTCGCGCGAAAAACTGTCTAACATGCGAGACTCAAGGGGCCTGCTGTCTCGACGCACATTTTGTCAACGTTCACATTTCACGTCTTGAGGCCGTTACAATAAAGAAGTCACTGAGCAGGTTGTCGACATCGCATCAACAGGAAATAAACGCTCGTGTCGATGCCGCGATCGAAAAATACTCGCTTAAAGCAGATGGTGATACCTTTAAGCAGACCTATGCTTGTCCGTTGTTTGAGAAGGGACTCGGGTGTTTGGTGCATGAAGACGGCAAGCCGGTCCCGTGTGTCATGCACGCGTGTTATGACAGGGCGGAAGATCTGCCGCCGGACGAATTGCAGATATTTGCAGAAGATCAAATAGAAGATCTCAACAGGCGTACCTATGGCCAACCAAGTCCGCTGCTGCCGCTGCCGCTTGCATTGCGGTTTTTTCGCTAAGGTTTCTTTTTCAAAATATATCCGAGTACAAATCCGGCCAGCAGCCATCCGACGATCTGGTCGATCAATTCGGCAGTCACAAAATTCGTCGGGAAACGATACCAGTTCCAATAAGAAACGTTGATCGAAAGCCAGCCAGCCAGGCCAACCAAAGTGGCAATGGTCACACCGCGGCTAAAGCCCACGACAGCAAGCGATAAGATCATACCTACAACCAACGCGGCGGCAATATTAGAGCCGAGCTCTACGCCAAATCTCTTTACGGAAAACGCATCATCGCCGGTGGAATTATAGATGACTATTGCTGTTGGCCCTTCTTTATATTTTGAGTCCCATGCAGCTTGTTCCGCTTCGGTGGCCGTTTTCATATCAACGCCGGGCATGACATAAAAGCCGGACTCCGACAGGTTCGTCTTCATTGCTGCTGACACAGCGGTTTCATTGGGCATCGGCCTGACCCCGGCATCGGCGATCCCAAAAACCATGTGCGATAAAGCGCCCCATATGAACATCACGATCCCGGCTAGTATTGCTGCAACCAACAAACGCATAAGATCCTCCTATGTCGTCTTCTTTAGCTTTCCTCCCACGATGGTCATCGGGATCAGTAAAGCCAAAAATATGAGGTGATACCATATCGGCAACAGGCTCCACACCGAGGCCTGTACTGCGATCCCGACGATCAGAAGTAGAACGCCGAGCACCATCGTCGTACGTCTATTCTCATTTGAGATCAAAACCGCGACATAGCCTGATATCAAAGACGCGATCAAGCTGTGGACAACCTTAAATAACAGGATCATCGAATCCGCTTCGAACGGTGTGTTATTAAACGCCGCTTTTTCAAAAGCGAGCTTGTGAGGCCCGTACCAATTTGCTGACAATGTCCCGAAGGCCTCGTCACCGCCGACCCAAAGAATTGACCACACAATAAATCCAACGATCACTCCCAGAATAATACGACCCATAAATTCGATTTCTCCTTGCTGAACGGATTGGTTGGAACAGACCGTTGAACGGTCAGAAAACTATACAAGTGTAATTTTGGAAAAAGCGCGCGCGCGAAAGCTTCCGATTAGACACTTTATTCGCACCTGCCGTTAATGTCAACGATTATTTGATCTCAAGATCGAATGGCAGCATTAGCATAGCCTCGCCTCGCTGCATCTGATCGAATAGAGCCGCGTAGCGAAACGAGCGTCGAATATCGGCTGGCAAGGATTCGAGCAGCGCTGCCTGAGCCTCTTCAGCTTTTGCGTCCGATGCATCAGTTGAAGCGTCGTTCCCGAGGAGAGTTTCCAGAAAGGGCTTTGGTTCCGGTAGAACGACACGCCTGACATCTTTGTCCTCAGGCAGTTTCGCGAGTTCCTTGGCAACCGAGATAGCCTTTTCCAAACCACCGAATTCGTCTATCAAGCCTCGTTCCTTTGCCTGCGTTCCGGTCCAAACGCGGCCCTGTCCGAGCGTGTTGACTTCTTCGGCACTCTTGCCGCGGCCTTTGCTGACCTTTGGAACAAAGTTGTCAAAATAGATGGTATTTGTCTGCTGAACCATCTTCTCGCGTTCCTCCGGCGTCCATTTTTCGGTCTCGCGAAAGATGCCTGCGTTTTTGCCGCGCATCACATATTCATTTGTGACGCCCAGCCAATCATAAAGTCCCTTTATCACCGGTTTACCCATAAAGACGCCTATCGACCCCGTAATTGTCGAAGGCTCGGCAATGATCTTGTCGGCGTTGCAGGCGATGTAATAGCCGCCTGATGCCGCGACGTCGGACATCGACACGACAAAAGGTTTCTTCGTCTTAGCATTCTCGATCGCGTGCCATATAAGATCTGATGCGAGTGCCGAGCCGCCGGGCGAATCAACACGCAAGACGATCGCTTTGATCGATTTATCGTCAGCAGCATTTTTGATCGCGTCGACCAGCGTGTCCGAACCGACCATTTCACCGTTTAATGCACCATTGCTCGATTTGCCTACGTTGATCGCTCCCGAAGCGTAGATAACAGCCACTTTTTCGCCGTTATTCAGTCCGAGCGAATCGGACGGAATTTCACGATAAGCACCGCCGGTAACCGTTCTCAATTTTGCGTCTTCCTTGTATCCGAGGACCGCTTTTAGCTGGGTATCAACCTGCTCGCGATAGATCGCATCGTCTATCAGCCCGAGCGATTTTGCCTGGTTTGCGTTGTAGGGCGCTGCGTCTATTAGAGCTTTGACATCTTCAGTCGATTTTTTTCGTGCATCAGAAATAGCGGTCGTGAAACGGGCAAAATATTCATCTAAAACGGCATTTATGACCTCACGCTGGCCATCGGACATTTCCTTTCGCGTGTAGCGGTCGGGCGCGTTTTTGTACTTCGGCCCGATCTGGATCACGTCTGCCTCTATGCCAAGTTTGTCGAGCGACCCTTTGTAAAACATGGCTTCGGCGGCAAATCCATTGATGTAAATGTCGCCGGACGGCGGCATATAGATCTTGTCGGCCGCTGTAGCAATGTAATATTCGCGATTGGTGCCGATCTCCATATAGGCGTAAACCGGCTTGCCCGAAGCTTTGAGGTCAGCGATCGCTTCTCGAAGCTCAAACGCCTTGCCCCAGCCGATCGCGGGAAAGTTTATCTCCAGCAGCACCGCGCCGATCCGTTTGTCCGCTTTTGCTTTTCGCATTTGCGTCAAAAGGCCTGTAAACGATTGTTTTTGGCTGATACCGAAAGCCTTTGCCAGCGGCTCTTCGGCAACGTAATCCGGCAGATCGCCTGAAACATTGAGAACAAGAACGCTGTTGTCCGCCACATCGGGCCGTCCCATCGTTTTCGCTGCATACGCGATGCCGATCACCGCGACGATCAAAAGCAGCAGAAAGATGCCGCCTAACAATAGAAATACTTTTCCCGTTTTTGAAATTGCCATTTGGTTGCCTGTCTAATATTACGTCAAACAACACCGGAAAGTTTAACTTCAGCAAGAGAATTTCAACGCAAAGACGCATAGATACAAAGCCGCAAAGAAGTTCAAAATAGTTTAGAAAACTCTTTTCGCCTTGGCGTCTTGGCGTCTCCGGGTTAAGAATCTCTTGAAATTTGTTATATTCAAATTCTATGGCTAAGAAAGGCTCTGTCCTGATTTGCGACGACGAAGAGATAATGCGCGATGTGCTGCAGACGATACTCTCCGGTGCGGGCTACAAGGTCGAACTCGCAAAAACGGGCGAAGAAGCGGTTGAGCTGTATTCTCTCAAGCCGTTTGATGTCGTGCTGATGGACGTTTCGATGCCCGGCATCGGCGGTCTTACGGCGCTTCAAGAATTGATCAAGATCGATGCTGAAGCGGTCGTTTTGATGGTCACGGCTTACGCTACATTCGACACGGCGATCTCTGCCTGGGAAAAAGGAGCGGCTGGCGTCATCAGAAAGCCGTTTCAAAATGAGCAGATACTCGTACTCGTCGCCAAAGGCATCAAAAAACGTCATAAGGAAGAAGAGCGTCAGAATCTACGCCAGGCGATGGTGCGCTCGGTCAAACGCGAAGGCTTCATCGGCCGCAGCGAGGTAATGGAGAACATCTTTCGTCTCGTTGAACGAGTTGCTCCGGCGCGTTCGACAGTTTTGATCACCGGCGAGAGCGGCACCGGTAAGGAGCTCGTCGCCAAAGCCATCCACGAGGCCAGCCCGCGATCGGGCGACCCTTTCGTCGTGGTAAATTGCTCAAATATTCCGTCAGAGCTGCTTGAGTCAGAGCTTTTCGGACATACGAAAGGCGCATTCACCGGTGCGGTCGCGGCGAAAAAAGGTTTGTTTGAAGTGGCCGATACCGGTTCGATCTTTTTAGATGAGATCGGCGATCTGCGGCCTGAAATTCAGGTTCGGCTGCTGCGTGTCATTCAGGAACGCGAATTTACACCGATCGGCGAAACTGCGCCAACAAAGGTCGATGTCCGCATCATTGCCGCGACCAATGTCGATCTCAAGGAAGCCGTAAAGAACGGCACCTTTCGCGAAGACCTCTATTACCGCCTGTCCGTCGTTCCAATGGAACTTCCGCCGCTCCGCGATCGAAGGGAAGACATCCTGCCGCTGGCGCAGCATTTTATTCGCAAATACTCCGAAGAAAATGGCCGTGAGATCTCGGAAAATATGAAGCCCGATGTGCTGTCGCTGCTCGAAACCTATAATTACCCCGGCAATGTGCGCGAACTTGAGAACATCATCGAGCGTGCGATCGTCATCGCACCGGGAAACGAGATCACTGTCGAATGCCTCCGCGCCGAAGTTCGCGATCCCGAGATTGCTTTAGAAATGATGGCGTCCGCTGACGGCATCTCGCACGACATCGACATTGCCCACGGCGTCAACTTTTATGATGAAGTGAAAAAATTCGAGATCGACCTGATCCGCCGTTCACTCGACCAAACCGGCGGCCACCAATCTCGCGCCGCGCGTCTTTTGGGCCTCAACGCCACGACGCTCAATTCAAAAATAAAAACCTATAACATCCGCCCGCGAAGCTAGTCTTTTGCCCACAAAGCGCCGAATTGGAATGCTACAAATGTTTCCGTTCGAACTGTTTTATCGATACCACGTGCCGTCCGATGGACGGAGAAAATCAAAGTTGAAATCTTTTTTGGGAATACGTTTTTCTGATGCGGTTGAAGCAGAATACTTGTTACGAATTTAGGCAGCGGCATTTTACGTCTCCTTCGATTTTGTGTTTTAGGGAATACTAAGGAATTTGTTAAACTTCTCGGCAATGGCCGGCATCGATTCTTTCGATTCAACACAGTCGCTCTCGCCGCTCGGCGCGGGCGATCTGATCGACAGGGCAGTTCGTTTTTACCGAAAATATTTTTGGACGTTCATTCTGATCGCTTCACCGCCGGTCATCGTTGGAACGCTGATCTCGGTCGGCTGGACCGTGACAGGGCGGCAGATCTTCTCTCTCAGCGCAGATAAATACTCACCGGAAAATGCATTCTACATGGTTTTTCTGTGGCTGGGCAGCATTGCGATCTGGTTTACAGAGACTATAGCGACACTTGTTGTCATGGGTGGTGCGTCGAGAAACTTCGTTCGTCATTTGCTCTTTGGCGAGCCCATCACATTTCGAGAAACCTATCAAAATATTTGGAAGCGGTTGGCGGGCCTTGTTTTGGCGTCTTCCATTATCACGTTTATCCTCGGAGCGATAGGTGTTGTGATCTTCTATTTCGGCATATTGCTTGGCGGCGTGGCGATCGTGCTTGTTGTTTCAGTATTCAGTTGGATGCCTATTTTGGCGTTCATAATTTCGCTCGCGATCGCCGTGGCTGCCGCGTGGGGAACGCTTTGGCTATTTTTTCTCGTGGCGTCGCGGGTCGCTTATATTCCGCAGGTGATGCTGGTCGAAGGGCAAGGCGTTTTCGCTTCCATCGCTCGCAGTGCCAGTCTCGCAGGCGGGAGCGTGCGGCGGTTGACCGCCCTCTTTGTGTTTACTACCGTTGCAGCTTATTCCGCATTGGCGTTGCTTTATGTGCCCCTTGCCTGGTATGCGTCAGCAAATGGCGTTGAACTGATGAGTTTCGACGCCGATCTCGTTCCGGCATGGTATGAAGTCGCATCTAGCCTTATCTGGCAGATAAGTTTTGTCTTGCTGTCGCCGGTCTGGATGATAGGCCTTTGCATACTCTATGTTGATGAACGTGTGCGCACCGAGGGTTATGATATCGAGTTGATGGCTGCTCGGCGTTTGGGAGAAATACCATCTGTGCCTATGAGTTATGTAAATCCGCTGCATCCGGCACTTTCAAGCACGATAGAAACAAAGGCGGCAGTTCAATACGACAAGCCAAATTCTATTACTACCCTCGGGCTGAAATAAGATGGTGTCAATGCAAATTTCGAACAAGGTAAAGAATGCTGTGATCTTCGTCGGCATTCTTTTGGTTGTTGTCTTGTGTCCGGTGTTTGCGACAACGCCTGACGATTATCAAAAGCGGCTCGAAGCCGCGCGTATGGACGTTATCGCCCTTCGGCGGCTGGATGATGAACCTAACGGTTTTGAGCGTCAAAAGCGCGACAAGCTCGCAGAACTTCGCAGATCCATTCCGAAAACCGAGCAACTAGAATCGCCGAGCGGCAGAATTGAAACAGACAATCAATGGTTCCACGATGATCTAGCAGCTTATCTTGAAGAGAACGATCCAAAAGCTAGACAAACAATGCTCTTGAGTATTGAGGAACGCCTTTCAGCTATTGGCGAGAAGGTCAATGAGCTGCAGGAGGCGACATCCATTGAACGAACCAAGGATGAGGACAAGCAAAAGCTGGCCGAAATTCTCCGTCGTGAGGAATATCAAAAACCTGAACCCAGGGGCGAGAGTTTGTTTCAAAAATGGTGGAACGCATTTTGGGAATGGCTCGCTAAGTTTTTCCCAACGTCGTCAATGTCGCCGCAGACCGAGACGGGATTTGGTTCACTGAAATTTTTGCTGCAGATCCTGATATCTGCTGCTCTCATATGCGTTATTGGGTTTTTACTATATCGGTTCTGGCCGCTCATGTCCGGCGGCTTTGGTTTCAAACCAAAGAAGAAGAAACTTGGCCGAGTGATCCTTGGCGAACGAATTGGAGAGGACGAGTCAGCGGATGATCTGTTCTCAGAGGCTGAACGACTCGCCCGCGACGGAAAACTCCGAGACGCTATTCGCAAGGGCTACATCTCCATGCTTTGTGAGCTTAGCGACCGCAAAATAATTGGCCTTGCGCGGCACAAGACAAACCGCGACTACCTTCGTGATGTCCGAAAGCGAGACGTACTGTTTGAAAATTTGGCAGGACTGACCGGAACATATGAACGCAATTGGTATGGCCTTCGTCCATCGGAAAAAGAAGATTGGGAAGATTTTCGCAATAGGTATAAGCAGACGATGACATCTGCCAATATTTAGTTCTTATGAAACAAAAGCTGTTCATATTTCTTTTTCTTATTCTGATCGTCGTGACGCTGGTCGGGCTCAATGCAGCGTCCTACGTCCAGAAGGAAAAAACACCGGACAGCGAATTAAGGCCGAATCGCTCCACTTACAATGTTGGGACCACGGGAACTCAGGCGTTGTATTCGCTATTGTCGGAAACTGGCCGCAAAGTCGTGCGATGGCAGGAGCCGCCGGATGCCTTGATAAATGATAAGAAAAATAAGTCTGCCGTTTTTGTAGTGATCGGTATGCTGCGGCGCGAATTTACAGGGGATGAGGCCGACTCCCTTTTGCGGTGGGTTTCAAGCGGAGGACGGCTCATCCTTATTGACCGCGAACCACCGGCTAAACTCATCACGACAACAGCGAATTGGAGGATCTGGGTTAACAGCAGCGATCCATTCAAATTCTTGGGTGTCGATGCTTCTGATCAGAATCAAATGACAGCCGATACACAGGCAATAAAGCCTGTTCAGCCCACGGTGTTTACTCAAAGCATCAACGCAGTTCAGCCGTCACGGTTTGCAGCGACGATCGAGTTTGAGCGATTTGAAGAAGTCGAAACCGACCTCGCAGGACTAACTTCTCCCGTCGTCCATTTTGCTTCTGCCTCGAAGAACCTACTTGTTGAAACTCCATATGGCGAAGGCAAGATCGTGTTTCTTTCTGATCCGTTCATTGTTTCCAATGGCGGCATTGGACTTGTCGATAATGCACAGCTTGCGATAAATATCCTCGCCGCAGGTTCGTCGACGATCGCCTTTGACGAATATCATCAGGGATATGGTTCGAACAATAACAAATTTCTTGAATTCTTTGAGGGGACGCCCGTTGTTGCGATCTTTTTGCAATGCCTTTTGCTAGCCGGGTTTGTCTTCTTTTCACAAAGCCGCCGCTTTGCCAGAGCGGTACCAGAATCGGACCCTGATCGGCTTTCAAAACTAGAATATGTTTCGGCGATGGCCGAGTTGCAGGAACGGACGCACTCTTTTGATCTGGCAATTGAAAATATCTATAACGATTTTCGGCGCCGAGCAACCAGGCTGCTCGGAGCGGATAATTACACGGTGCGATATGATGAGTTGGCAAAGCTCATAGCCGAAAGAACGGGCATCGATGCCGGCGGCGTTGCAGACACGCTATTCAAATGCGAAGAGATCATTCGCGGTGAGCCTACGAACAAACGTGAAGTTTTAGAGTTGTCTGGTGAGCTTCGTGTTTTGGAAGAAAAACTAGGACTCACGCGCAACAGAAAGGGCAGAATCTAGCCGATGGCACTTAACGCACTAATTGTTTTGATCATTGTTTTCTTTTTGACGAGTGTCGTTGGCGTCGTAACCGGAAGCAATTCGCTGATTGCGGTGCCGGTGATGTTTCAGTTTGGTATCGATCCGCGCGTTGCCGTTGCGACAAATATGTTCGGCCTTGTTTTTATGTCGATCGGCGGCACGATCCCATTTTTGCGGCAGGGAAAGATCGAGCTTCGAAAGATCTCGCCGCTCATTGCAATAACGTTACTTGGCTCGGCTCTTGGGGCCGCTATCGTCGGGCTCATTACAGGCGAGGCGATCAAATTGATAGTCTCCGTGGCAATGATCACCGTTGTCATTTTCACACTTGTAAAGCGGCGATCCGGAATTGAAAAGACGAAACCGGTTTCGAGCGGAGCGATGGTTGTTACCTTTATTCTGACGTTTCTTTTAGGCATCTACGGCGGGCTTTACAGCGGCGGCTATGTAACGATCCTGACGGCAACGCTGGTCGCCTTTTTTGGAATGACTTATTCTGAGGCGGTTGCGAATACCAAGTTCATTAACGTCTTTTCGTCACTGATTGCGACCATCGTGTTTATATGGCAAGGTTTAGTGGATTACAAACTCGGAGCAATACTCGGCCTTACGATGTTTTTAGGAGCCTACGCCGGGGCACATTTCGTAACAAAACTAAACGATATTTGGATACGACGAATCTTTTTAACGGCGGTTTTATTACTGGCGGTTAAAACGCTATACGACTTCATTTAAGAGGCCGAATAATAAATGCTAAATCAAACACCTTCTACAGTTGCACATATTCTAAACGAGCTTCGTAAGACTATCGTCGGACAAGACGAGGTCATTGAACAGACCCTTGTTGCCATATTGGCTGAAGGACATGCTTTGATCGAAGGCGTTCCCGGGACAGCAAAGACGCTTACGGTAAAGACCCTTGCGCATATTATCGGGGCCAAATTCTCGCGTATTCAATTTACGCCTGATCTAATGCCGTCGGACATCACCGGCACGAATGTTTTTAATATGCAGACGTCGCAGTTTAATATGCGTCACGGGCCTATATTCACCGATATCTTGCTCGCAGATGAGATCAACCGTACGCCACCAAAAACGCAGGCCGCTTTACTCGAAGCCATGGAAGAACGGCAGGCGACTATCGACGGCGAACGCTATCAGTTATCGCCGCTCTTTACAGTTTTGGCGACGGAAAATCCGATCGAATATGAAGGGACTTATCCGCTGCCCGAAGCTCAGCTCGACAGGTTTTTGATGAAGATATTGATCGACTATCCGCAGGCCGCTGACGAGGAAGAGATAGTCGCTCGATGGGATGCCGGATTTAACTCACGGCATCTGGAACAGGTGCATATCGAACCACTGCAAGATGCCGCTGCGATACAACGCTGCCGCACGGAGGTCCGGGAAATGCGTATGGAACCGGGCGTTCAAAAATATATTGTTGAGATCGTAAGGAGGACACGTACACATCCGACTATTCTTTACGGAGCAAGTCCTCGTGCATCAGTCGCTCTTTTGCTATGTTCTAAAGCTCTCGCCGCTATTCGAGGCCGCGATTTTCCGACGCCGGACGACATTCGCGACGTTGCTACACCGGTCTTACGTCATCGGCTTGCACTTCGTGCCGAAGCGGAACTCGATGGTGCGACCACCGACGCAGTAATATCGGATATTCTAAAAACCGTTGAAGTTCCAAGATAACAAATAATTATTATTGAGTTTTCGGCTTTACGTTTTTTGCCGGCTTGTCGGCAGAGGCAGCCTTGTCTTTATTCGGCGGGCCGGTCGCGGCCTTATCCGTGTTGGGCGGAGTTGCCAACGGTTTTGGAGATTTGTCCGGCGTGGGTGCCGTTTGAACTGTAGTGTTAGCTGGCTGTGTTTTCGGAGTCGGTGAGGGTTTAACCGCCGGCGCTGTATTCGCCGGAATCGGAACAAGTATCACGCCGCCATCCTGCGGCATAAACTGACTGCCGGGGTTGTTCGGATCGAGCGTATAATATTGGCCGCCAGGTGGAACATACTGAGCCGGCGGAGCACCGATCGGTGGTGCTCCACCGTTTGCCCACGCATTGTAACCGTCGCCGCCCGGAAGCGAATCCATCGGCAAAGCCGTATTGGAACTTTGAACGGCCATTATCTCAGCGTCGGTCATCGCCGGCAGCTTTGCAAGACTTTCTTCCTGTGCTCCGGTTGCCGGGCCGATGGGCTGCACCGGCAAACTTCCAACATCCGCTTGTAGCTGTATTGTTGGGTCGGTCTTTTTAACCGAAGTTGCGTATATCAAAGCGACAGCGAGAATAGAGATGCCTGCTAAAGCAATGAATGCCGTTTGCCAAATGTTTCTCTTTGGTGCTGCAGCGGCTTTTTGTGGAACGGCCATTCCGCCGGAAAGAAGTTCGAGGTCCTCGGCAAAGGCCCGCATCGATTGATAACGCCTTTCGGGATCAGTGGCGATCGCACTGAGGATCATTGGTTCAAGATCGGGCGGCAGATCGCTGCGAAATGCCGACAACGGTGGAGGCGGTTCGGAATCGTGTTTGAGTTTTAACTCGTTAGTCGTTTTGCCTGCGAACGGCAAGGCACCAGCGAGCATTTCGTAAAGGATGACTCCGAGCGAATAAATATCCGAGCGGGCATCGCCTTTGTTAGGGTCAACATATTGTTCGGGAGATAGATACCCAATATCTGCATAGGCATTCCATCCGACAGGTTGAACTCCAAAATCGAATATTTTTACCGACTCTCTCTCGGCGTATGTTGAAACAAGTATTTTTTCAGGGGTCAAGGCTCCGTGCCGCAAGTTCTTGCTGTGAGCAGATGCAATGCCGGAAGCAGCTTGTTTTGTAATGTTCAGAGCCTGAGATACCGGCAATTGACCGTCTCTCTCAGTGAGTCCGATTACGGCCTCACCTTCCACGCTTTCATAAACTGTGTATGTTGTACCGCGAGGATCTGTGCCAAAATCGGTGACGTTCAAAATGTTGGGATGTGCAGCTTGCGAAATAGTCTTTGCCTCGGCAAGAAAGCGTTCGACAAAACGTTTATCGACAGCCAACGCAGGCGCCAGTATCTTCACCGTCACCGGCTTGTCCATCATGACGTGCCAGCCGCGATAAAGCACGCCGAGATCGCTGTCGCGAAGGATCGATTCGATCCGGTATTTCTCGGCTATTATTTTCCCTTCAAATTCGTCGATCATCTGTACTTAGAACGTTTGCAACGCCGTCAGGTTGCAACTAAAGAATAAAGCCGCAACGCTGGAGTTTCAAGAGATTTGTTGCAGCAACAAGAAAGCGGACGAGATCTCAAAAACCTCGTCCGCCATCCTATTCTGACATTTTCGATTAAAGTTTGACGAAAACGATAAGCAAAGCAAAGAGTACCAATGACTCAATAAGAGCGAGTGCAATGATCATAAGCGTCTGAACCGTTCCGGCAGCTCCCGGATTGCGGGCGGCACCTTCAGCAGCACGCGAACCGACGAGACCCTGACCGATACCTGCTAAGCCGGCCGCTAGGCCGAAGCCGATGCCGCCGCCGATAGCTTTTGCGGCAAGAACCGACGATTCGTTATCAGCTGCTCCGCCGGCCTGAGCAAATGTTGAAATTGCCAACAAGGCAATTGCCATCATCGCAAAAAATACAAATTTTAAGTTTTTCATGTTTATCTCCTTTTTTGTTGAATAAGAAGACCTTGCTCTGCCGCCCATCCCAACTTGCTGGCAATGTTTGCCGGGTATTATTTCGCCTCACTTCCGGTATGCCGCGGATTTTATACTCCCAAAGAGTCCGCGTCTCCTGCGTGCGGGCATAGTTGCTATGACGCGCAAGTTTTCAAATCGACGTAGAACGTCAGTCTTCATCTAAAGAGTATCCGCAAAAGCAGACATTCTAAAATTTTATGCATGAGCGACGGCAGTTTCGCCGTGATGCTCATTTCCATGGTCTTCATGCGGTGCGTGTGAAACTTCGCCGATGTAGATCATCGACAAGAGCGTGAACACAAACGCCTGAACAAATGCCACAAACACGCCCAACAAAGTCAGCACGAGCGGCACAATAAAATGTGTAAAAGGCGGCGCCAGATTCGTGATCTGTGCAAATACCTGCTCGTCGGAAAACATGTTCGCAAACAGACGAACACCGAGCGTAAACGGCCTGATCGAATTACTGATGACCTCGATGAAAAAGATCAGGATCGTGATCGGGATCATCAGAAGCGGTAGTTTTGGCCCGGCAAAATGCTTGATGTGGCCAAAAAGCCCATTCTCTGAAATTCCGACGTAGTTGTAATAAACAAAGGACGAAACGCCGAGGGCGTAGGTCACGTTCACCGATGCGGTCGGCGACATAAAGAGCGGGAACTGGCCCATCAGATTGGATACAAGTATTAATGTTCCAAATGTCGCAACGACGGGGAAATGGCGTGCACCGTGATTGCCGATGATGCTGCCGATCATGTCTTTGATAGCAAGATAACCGGCCTCGAGAGTTAGCTGGCCCGGAAACGGATCATCCTCGGAAAGCTTACCCTTGAGCAATTTGACGACGATGACGGTGATGATACAGGCGATAATGAACATTATCGTGTACCACGGTATCGCATTTTCAACCGTGTATTCGGAACCGAAAACTTTCTCCGGCGTCGTGCCGAAATTTGCAAAAAACTTTTCCCATAGCGGCTTTGTATACGCCACTTGAAAATGATGCACCGGCTCACCCAGATAATGGTTTACAAACTCTACGATAAGCGGTTGGTGATGGCCGCCGCCTTCTGAAAATAAGAACATGTCTTAAGATCCTTCTTAAAATTAACTCGAAATAATATTTTTTAATCCCTGTAAAACAACTGCAAAAGCAAACGCCGAAAGGCCCAAAATGACCGCAGCGACAGGAACTACGCCAATCATATAGATCAACAGCAGAACGGCTCCAATTACAGCGTAACGCAAGATATACTTTGCGGCGAGCAGGCTGGTCGATGCCATTTCGGCGTTTACGAACATTGCGCGTGTCGAGCGTTCGAGCCAGAAATAATTGACGAAGGAAAGAATCCCCCCAAAAATAACGCCAGATCCGAACGACTTTCCGCCGAAAATGAATCCGGTTATCGTAGTTGCCACCACCACACCGCTCATCACGACCAAAATACCGCGATGCGAGATCGCCTGCGTGCTTTTATCAGTTGTCAAAGGATCTAAATCCTCGCCCATTGCGAATCCTAAATTTTACAAAGAAACACCGGAAAATTCAAAAGCAGACCCGAAAAACGACTGAATTATTGTCTATCTTCGTCGTCGTGCGGCATCAGCGGCCTGATCGACGAGTGTGACTTGGTTGAATTAAAGATCTGTGAAGAGATCCTAAAAAACTGGATAAATCCCAGGATAGAGCCGATCACTATGCCGCCGACGATTCCCCACGGCTTACTTTGAAAGATCAGGTCCGCTCCCCAACCGATAAAGAGCATAAACACTATTGAGCTGAAAAATACTATGCCGGCGGACCATGCAAGGCCGCCGCGACGAACGTCGTCGTCAACAGATTCAGGCTGATATGGAACATATTCAACGGATTCTTCCCATTGTCTTTCAGCGGTTGTTTCTTGCCACGGGTCACCCCAAGCGGAGTTTTGCGGCTCATTTTGTGCCCAGTAATCGACTGATTCAACGGGCTGCTGGAAATCCGTTCTTTGATCCTGCTCCTTTTTTTCTTCTTCGTCGTCCCAGTCGAAAATGCTGTTTCCCATTTTAACTATTGCTCCCAGGTCAATCCGTAATGATGACAGTTTCGGTGGGCGATTTCAATTCGTAGGTTATCCCGCGCCATTTGAGGCGTCGTGACATCCAGGCGGCAAGCGAATTGTAGAAGAAAAGCGCCGGCGTAAGCAGCCATAGCGTATTTTGTGTCCAAAATTGATGTGTAAGTTCTGTTTTGTATTCGGTTAGTATCAGCTTGACCGCTTTTAAGCGAAGCCACGCTTTTCCAATGCTGAATAATGTAACCAGCGTCAGCGTCACAAATGCTGCGAATAATGCGAAATCGTTTGTGCTGCTAACAACTACGATCAGATATGCCGCGATCATCACAAGATTGAAAACAGCCGATCCAAAAAATGAAAGCAGCCACAGATGCGGAGCGTAAACGCGCGTTATTTTCATTTGCCGTGTTGTGAATTCAAGCAGCTCGCTAAAACTGCAATTTTCGACCGAGGCTGTAAGAGCCTGCGGCACAAATATTATCTGCAGACCTGCCTCGTTTATTGCCTTTGTGACAACAAAATCGTCTGATAGTGTGGTGCGCCATTTCTCACGCATTTCTGTCTGCATAAAATCGTTGCGGCGTATTGCCATCGAGCCGCCCCAGCAGAAATTTGTTTTCGTATTTGGGCCTAGAGCCGATGCGATTGATGCGTTCCAAGCGGAGCGCAACTCAGACGCGAATGACGGATTTTCAGATATAAACCACCGATAGCCCGTAGCTGCGCCAACTGTATTTAGCTGCAAGGGAGCAACCAACGTACTAAGCCAATTCTTTGATGGTCGAGCATCTGAATCAACAAAGACAAAGACCTCCGATCTATCGGCAGCATGCAAGACGGCTTCACGTAGATTCTCATTCTTTTGACTGCAATCCTTAGCTTTATCTGCGATTATTAGTTTTGATTCACAAATATTTTTGCGGTTCAAGAGATCCGACATCACAGTAACGGCAGGGTCGCTCGCATCGTCTACTACGAAGATGACCTCATAGTCCGGATAATCCAGTTCAAATAGGGCGCGCAGGTTGTCTGCCAATCCGAAGTCCATCCCTCGACATGGAGCAATAATTGTTACAAACGGGGTATAGTCCGGTTGAGGTTTTGCTAGCTGGCTTTCAAAGAAGCGTAGATATTCGATTCCTCCGCGAAAGGACTTGAAGCTGAGCAGGATCAGGATAACCGCGAAAAAATAAAACAATAAGATCATGAACTAGTATGTCACCGATCAGCCATAGTGCTTTCTTCTAACTGCATTTTGGTCCAGAATCGGCTGAAGGTATTCAATGGTCTTTGCTACAGCGCCGTTATTATTTTTCATCACGGTGCGTGCATTTGAACCAAGTGTCGATCGTTTCTCTGCATCAGAAAGCAGGATATCCAGAGTCTCTACGAGTTTTTGAACGATCTCTATATCCGCGAGGCGGGGCAGTTGAATAAGAGCTTCCTTCTCTAAAAATTCTTTTATTGCTGCATCGAAATTCGCAGTATGCGGGCCTGTGATGATCGCTTTTCCCTCTGCTGCCGGCTCAAAAATGCTCTGTCCACCGTGCGGAATGAGGCTGCCGCCGACAAAAACGATCTCGGCGAGCGGATATGCGGCCCGAAGTTCCCCAATGCTGTCGAGCAAGATCACCTCTGCTTCGTGATCACCGGGTGATCCAGGCTCAGATCGGTGAGCGACTTTAAATCCGTTTTGCCTAATAACTTGCGCAACTTCTGCAAACCTTTCGGGATGTCGCGGAGCGATCATCAACCTCGGCATATTACTATTTGACGATTTCCGGATTTCCTTAAACGCATCAAGTATCCAGGCTTCTTCCGGTGAATGCGTGCTTGCCGCGATGATCAGAGGCTCTTTAGTGGTGATACCAAATCTTTCACGCATTTCGTCAGTCAATGCTGCCTCGCTTTCATTAAGGCCGTGATCGAATTTGAGATTGCCGGTGACACGGACCTTACTCGCTCTTATGCCGAGCGACATCAACCGCGTTGCGTCACCGTTCTCCTGCATCAACGCGAGATCGAGATAGCCTAGCACGCGTTTCATGAACTTTCGTATCTTGCTGTAACGGTTGAACGACCGTTCTGAAAGTCGGCCGTTTACTATGCAAAGCTGTGCGCCATTGTGATAGGACTCACGAATGAAGTTGGGCCAGATCTCGGTCTCCATTAAGAGAACCACGGACGGCTTTATGGAATACAGGGCACGCCTAACAGTGAATTTCCAGTCGAAAGGGAAATAGAAAACTAGGTCGGCAATATCGGGAAATGCTGCCTTAGCAACTTCTTGTCCGGTGCGGGTCGTTGTTGAAACAACGAGGGAAATGTCAGGGAAGTTTTTCTTTATTCTTGTCGCCAGCGGCCGGGCAGCGTTCGTTTCACCAACAGAAACGCAGTGAAGCCAGACAATTTTTTTTCCGATAGTGTCGAATTTGGGCAAAACACCAATCCGCTGTTTGAAGCCCGCTGCATATTTTCCGTTGAATACAGCATCGAACAGGAATCGCGGCAGGAGAACGATAAACGCGATCGTGAAAATGATGCTGTAGATAAGAAACATTTTGAGTCGACAGTCTAGTCAGTTCAGGAAGTCTGGGAAGATATTATCAACTTTCTAGACTTCCTAAACTCCAAGACTTCCCAGACTCATTTTACCCGTTCCATGTATCGAGCTTCGGTCGGATTCACCTTGATCCTTTCGCCCTCGACTATGAACGGCGGGACTGAAATAGTTACACCGTTTTCGAGCGTTGCCGGTTTGTTCGAATTCGAAGCTGTGGCCCCTTTCAGAGGCGGATCGGTCCGCGACACAGTCAATTCCATACTAGCGGGAAGAGCGACACCAATGGGCGTGCCATTGTAAAACTCAACCTCTATGTTCAAATTCGGCATTAGCCATTGAGCCGCATCGCCGAGTTCGTCCTCGGTCAAAGCAACCTGCTCGAATGTGTCCGAATTCATAAAATGGTGATGCGAACCGTCGGAATAAAGATAATCCATTTTGTGCTGTTCGAGGACGACTTTATCAAGCGTGTCGTTAGACCGAAAGCGATACTCAAATGAATTACCAGTGAGTAGATTTCTCAATCGTGCCTGAACCATAGCGCGCAAATTGCCCGGCGTATGGTGATGAAAATCCATAACCCGAACAGGTGCACCTTCGTGCACAATAACCATTCCCTTTCTTATATCGTTTGCCGAAATTGCCATAAAAAACTGTTGTTACTCCCAATTGTCCAAGCCCCGCATTTGAAGGCAAAGGAGTAAGTTTAGTTTCTTTTAGGTCGTTTTGTCTAGCGAACGAGGCGGCGATGCCAGATCGTCCCTTTTGTGCGTTTTCCGTGCTTTCGCTTATTTGAGCGGAAGCGGCGGCGGTTCCTCGCCTTCTTTTGGATAGGCTCGATTGATCGACTCGTAGATCATAATTATCTTGTCGATCCACTCTTTAGCATCCGCGTTTGATGGATCGTGTTTCAACGCCCGGCGATAATCGCCCAAAGCTGAAGCGTATTGTCGTGCTCTGGTCAATGCCTCTGCCCGGCTGTAATAGGCTGCCCCAGCAGCCTTTTTTGCCTCGCTATCGGATGGCTTTTTGCCCAAGGCTACTTCGGCGGATGCGATCGCGGCGTCTAATTCCTTAGTGTCGATAGGGTCACCGCTCTGTGTCCATTTCGATTTTTCACCTGACTGCACCGGCGCGTTGCCCGGCGGTTGATTTTCTACTGAATGAGCGATGGCGGTCTGCGGCTTATCATCTTTTGATGCGACGGCCGTACTATTGGTATTTTGCGCCACAGGCTTTCCTGCGCTGTCACAGCCAAAAGAAGCCAACAAAAGAATCGTTACGATAATTAATTTCATTGCGGTCATTTTTTGTCGATATAGGCCCGAGCCTGAACTATGTAAATTTGTCCTTTCATTATACCCCATTCGATGTCCTGTTCTTTCTTCCCGCCGAAAATAGTCCGTATGCGGATCGCCGCTTTGGCCAATTCACGTGTCTGTAAATCGGTCAAGACACGCTTTTTTGCACCGGCGCAATTGTCCACGGTTTCTTTCAGATCGCCGTTCTCGTCAAATGTAAGAGCATTTTGCTGCTGGGAAAGGGTCATTACGATCACGGAGTTTGATTTCGGGTTGAAAAGCACTTGCTCGGGGATGCCTTCATTGTTCGGGATCTTGGAATTATGCCCACAGACTGCGCTGATGTAGACAGCATTTTTGTTACGCTCATCAAAAGGGTCTTTCGTGATCATTACTCCGCCGCGATCCATATTGACGCCAACCTGGACCAAGGCGGACATATAAACATCAGACTGGCTGACATAATTGCGAACACGAGCTTCGTAAGCGTCAAAATTCCAAAGCGACGCCCATACCTTTTTGACCGCGTCCGTGAGTTTGCTTTCATCAACCACATTGGCGACGCTCGAATATAGCCCGGCTCCGCTAAAATTCGGCAGGTCCTCACTGTTTGACGAACTGCGGACAAACACCGGCTTGGCACCAAGCTGTGTTTTCCATTTAGCGATCAGTTCCTTTTTGAGCTCATCATCGAACTTGCCGTTTTGGAGGGCGTTGCGGAACGCTTCCAGCTTCTGTCGCCTGACCCGAGGATTATGAACAAAATCGTTATCGTCAGTAAAGTTGTCGATCGTTTTGTCGAAGCCATTGTCCATGATGAACTTCTGATACCAATAAAACGGCACCGAAAATCCATCGGGAATTGTCACACCGGCTATCTTTGCATTCTGCATTTCGCCAAGATTTGCCGCCTTGGAGCCATAGGCAATGCTGTCCTTTTTGCGCATCTCACGGATGCCCGCAAGCTTTGTTATTTTAAGATCGACCGGCGGAATTTGTTCGTCAGGTGAATTGAATTTAGTTTTGATATCTTCTGCCGATGCCCGGTCGAGTTTGTAATCTGTGAGGTTCGCTTCGAGTTTGAAGACGAAGGTGTTGTATTCGCGGAACAGTTTGTCGGCGTCCTTAATGTAGACATTCGGTATGTTCCAGCCGCGAGCAAGAATATTTATGTGCGACAACGGCGTGGAAGGTTGTGCGACAATGATGCCGCGAACCGGCGGCAGGCTCAACGGCAGTTCGCGAAGCACGATAATTTCGTTATCACCGATCTCGACCGTGTCATCGAGCTTGTCGATGATGTGAATGCGGCCCACGGCAGTTCCCGTGTTTAGGGCAAGATAAACCTGATTGCGGTTGAGTTCGTCCTGCAATATTCGGTCAATACCAATATTGGCGGAGACGTCTTCCTGCCGAATGGAGTTAGGTTTGAAAAAGGCTTTTTGAAAGAAGGTTCTGTTAATGACCTCGTTGGCGACCCTGATATGGTCGGCGGTTGCCAAGTCGCCTTCCCACAGTTCCCACGTGAATTTTTCAACCGTTTTCTGCCATGCGATCGTTCCGGCGATAAACCGCCGATCTTGATCAATATAAACAGGCTTAAAGACATCTGCCCCGCGCGGAACAAGGTACGTAGCAAGCAAAAAATCCTTGTGAAATCGATACTTCTGCGAATTTAGATAGTAGATCTTGTTGCTGCCGCGCCGGTCGATGATGAACATCGTGTGCGGCATCGCGTATGGCGTACCGCGATGATAAACTCGTGCGATCGAATCGAAGTCGGCTTGTGACGCAACACGAGGAAGCGAATTCTTTTTCGAATCCGGCCTTTTGTCCATCACTCCCGGAGGCTCGCGCGTCGGCGACGGTTTGCGCGACATTTGACCAAGTCCCGAAATTGCAAAAGACAAAACAAAAAAGGAAATTATTGAAGCACGAATGGATCTTTCGGAAGGCATAAGGTAGCTAATTTGATGCAGGTTTAGCATCGCGGCGTTGATCATTGAAAAGAAAACGCTGCCGCAAACCAACCAATTCGGCCGCAGTTTTGATAGTAATATCGAGATCCCGGATCAAACCGTCCTTTAGGCCGTAGATCCAACCGTGAATTTCTAGTTGCTGTCCCCGATTCCAAGCGTCCTGAATAATGGTTGTTTCACCAACATTAAGAACCTGCTCAGCGACGTTGAGCTGACAAAGCATATCGAGTTTCGCGTCTGGCTCTGTTATGCCGTCGAGAAGTTGCGAGTAAAGATTTGCGGTGTCTTGTATGTGCCGCAGCCAATTATCGATGAGCCCATGACGCTGGTCTTCCAGTGCTGCCTGTACGCCGCCGCAGCCGTAGTGGCCGCATACGATAATGTGTTCGACCTGTAAAACTTCGACTGCAAACTGGATGACGGACAAACAGTTCATGTCGGTGTGGTTTACCAGATTGGCAACATTTCGGTGGACAAAGATCTCTCCGGGCATGAGGCCGACGATCCTGCTGGCTTCTACACGGCTGTCGGAGCATCCTATCCAAAGAAAATCAGGATTTTGCTGTGCTGCGAGGTCAGCAAAAAAATGCGGGTCATTCTCCGTGACCTCAAGCGACCAGCGGCGATTGTTTTCGAGGAGATCGGTGATATTTTTCACGTTACTATCTTAGCCCTGAGGATTATTTATTCAAAATATCTTCGCGGCTTTCGGCCGCCTGCCGCTCGAGACGCGCCTTTGCCTGAAAGCGAATGCTCATAAAAAAGCTGCAGGCAGCGAGAACGACGCTGACAAAAACGCCATCCTTATTTTCCAGCCACAAAAAATAGGCGGCAAGACAGGCTAGTATTACCGCCAAAATTTGAAACGTTCTGATCATTGAGTTAGCCGGCTTTTCGCGCAACGTCAGCGAAGCTTTCCCCACGGAAAAATGCACCTATCGCTGCAAAGAGCCGCTTGATGGCACGAAAGACCTTTGGAAAAAACCATAAGAAACAGATCAAGAAAATGCCTAGTACTAAAGCAATGATCAACGGAGCGAACACGGCCAGAAGTGTCCCGATAAATGCTATAGCATCCTCA
Source organism: uncultured Chloracidobacterium sp. (assembly GCA_964528325.1). Lineage (GTDB taxonomy): Bacteria > Acidobacteriota > Blastocatellia > Pyrinomonadales > Pyrinomonadaceae > OLB17. The sequence goes on from CAZGSC010000024.1 coordinate 25,353, forward strand.
ACAAGAGACAGCACCCAATTAGTAACTGGTTCAGGTGAAAGATTTGCCCCGACACGCAAAGCGGATTTTGTCCCATGCGACGAAAGTGCTAGGCCGCCGCCGATCAGTGTTGCGGGGATGGCGATGCTCGAATCCAGTTGATTTGTGGCCGCATAAGCCACTACTGCTCCCGCCGGAACGCGAATAAACGTATGCACCACGTCCCAAACGCTGTCGACATAGGGAATCTTGTCAGCGAAAAACTCAACAAGATAAAGACCGCCTGCGACGCCTATGATCCACCAATTATCCAGTGCGTCGAGACCGCCCGGCAATTTGGTCGCTCCGAATTTTTGCAGCAGGCCGAGAACCGTGACCGTTGCGTAGAGATTAATGCCTGATGTCCAGGCTGATCCCAATGCAAGAGAAAGAGTTGAAAACCAATCCATTGCGATTCCTCCAACGACAATATTTACGACTCTTCGCTTTCCTCAGTTCCGTCATCCTTCTTGAATCCGAATTTCTCAAGCCGATATTGAAGTGTCCTAAAAGTCAATCCTAACAATTTTGCCGACTTGGTGATGTTGTTGTCAGTTCGGTCCATCGCCTGCATTATCAGGCTGCGCTCGACCTCTTCAAAATTGACGCCTTCGGGCGGAAGTTTGAACAGATCGTTGGACGCTGCCGCGGTCAATTGTGTCATTTCAGGCGGCAAATCTTCGAGAGTCACCGTATCGTTTTCGCAGAGAAGGATCGCTCGTTCTAGAGCCGATTCGAGTTGTCGGACGTTGCCTGGATACGAGTAATCTTCAAGTAAGCGGCGGGCGTCGGTGGTGATCGAGATCTTGCGGTCAGTGTTGCGGGTGTGCTTTTTGACAAAATAATCTATCAAAACCGGAATGTCACTATGGCGTTCGCGCAAAGCGGGAAGCTCAATAGAAAGAACATTCAGCCGGTAATAAAGATCTTCGCGAAAACGTTTTTCCTCGACCATGTGCAGCAGGTCTCGGTTTGTTGCGGCGACTACTCGGACATCGACATCGATATCGCGAATGCCTCCGACACGGCGAATTTGTTTTTCCTGCAGCGCCCGCAAAATTTTTGCCTGGAGCGAGATATCAAGCTCGCCGATCTCATCCAAAAAAAGCGTGCCGTTGTGTGCGATCTCAAACAAGCCCTTTTTATCAGCTACGGCACCGGTGAACGAGCCTTTTTCATGACCAAACAGCTCAGATTCGAGGAGGTTTTCATTGATCGCGGCACAATTTACTGCTTGAAACGCCTCGCTCGAACGCAAGCTGTTTGTGTGGATCGAACGAGCGATCAATTCTTTACCGGTACCGCTTTCACCGCGGATCAAAACAGTCGAACTCGATTTTGCGATCTTTAGGATGAGCTTTTTAACCTTATCCATCTCGGGCGAGACCGAGATGATCTCAGCGTCGAGTGTCGAGAGCTTTTTCAGCGCACGGGAAACAGTATCGAGCAGCTTTTCACTGTCATACGGTTTTTGCAAATACTCGAACGCCCCCAAACGCATTGCATCGACAGCCGAATCGACCGAGCCGTGCGCCGTTAG
>CAZGSC010000025.1:0-26861 GCA_964528325.1 uncultured Chloracidobacterium sp.
CTTGCCGAACATGAAAGCATTCGCAACTGAGAACATCAGAAATCTGGCTGTCATTGGACACGGCGACGCGGGTAAAACCCAGCTCGTCAGTTCCCTCCTCCACGTCGCCGGATCGTCACCACGCTGGGGAAAGGTCGATGAAGGAACGACCATCACCGATTACGAAGAAGACTCGATCGCACGAAAGGTCTCGCTCAATAACAACTTTGCCCACACAGAATACAAAGACACAAAAGTAAACCTGATCGACACGCCAGGTTATGCGGCGTTCGTTTCACACGCACGACCCGCTCTTCGCGTAGTCGATTGCGCCCTTGTCATCGTTGACGGCGTGCACGGCATCGAGGTGCAGACTGAAAAGACATGGCAGTACGCGAATGAATTTCTGCTGCCGCGTTTCATGGTCATCAATAAGCTTGATAAGGAACATTCCGATTTCGGCCACGCGCTCGACACAGCAAAGGAGAGCTTTGCACGCTCGATCGTGCCTTTCACGCTTCCGATCGGAAGCGAAGCAAATTTTAAAGGCGTCGTAGACGTCGTCCACCAAAAAGCTTACGAATTTGATGCCGACGGCAGAGCAAAGGAAATACCGATCCCGGAAACAGGTAAGGAGCTTTTCCAGACTACTCGTGAACGCATTATTGAGATTGTCGCCGAATCGGACGACGCTCTAATGGAAAAATATTTTGAGAGCGGCACTCTCGATGAATCTGAGATCTACCCGAATCTTGCCAAGGCTATTGCGAGCAGCAAACTTTGCCCGGTCTATGCAGTTTCGGCAACAACCGGCGCCGGCCTCTCGATCTTACTCGATCACATTATCGAATTCGCACCTAATCCGGCCACCCACGAGATGGAGTACGGTTTTGCAGACAACGATATGGCCGGCGACCGGATCAACCGTAAATATTCGAACGACGAGCCTTTTTCTGCTTATGTTTTCCGCACGATCGCCGATCCATTTGCCGGTCGTATAAATGTTATGAAGGTCGTCAGCGGCAAGGTCGCGTCGGACGCCACCGTTCGCAACTCAAGCCGCGACACGGACGAGCGTCTCGGAGCCTTGCACGTGATCTCGGGCAAAACGCTTGATAAGGTCAACGAAGCAGCGACAGGTGATATCATCGCCGTTGTTAAGCTCAAAGACACGCAGACAGGCGATACGCTTTGCGATAAGGCAAAGCCGATCGTCTATCCAATGGTCGAATATCCTGAGGCTGCGATCGCATTTGCCATCGAACCAAAATCGCGCGCCGACGAGGACAAAATATCGGGTGCTCTGCACAAAATTCTTGAAGAAGATCCATCGCTCCACTTTGACCGTGACCCGCAGACCAAGGAATTCATTTTGTCCGGTTCCGGCCAGCTTCACATCGAGACGGTCGTCAAAAAACTTGAACAGCGCTATCACGTCGAGGTGACACTTCATCCGCCAAAAGTCCCTTATAAGGAAACGATCACGGCAACAGCCGAAGTTCAAGGTCGGCACAAGAAACAGTCCGGCGGACGTGGTCAATTTGGCGATTGTAAAGTCATCTTTGAGCCGCTCGATCGCGGTGCGGGCTTTGAATGGGTTGACAAGATCTTTGGCGGCTCAGTGCCGCAGAATTTCCGTCCGGCCATTGAAAAAGGCATCATCGAGGCTGCTGCCGGCGGAGCAGTCGCGGGTTATCCGCTCGTAGATTTTAAGGTCACACTCATTGACGGCAGCTTTCACGCGGTCGATTCCGACGAACATAGTTTTCGCGCAGCAGGACGAAAAGCCTTTCGAGCAGCGATGGAAAAGGTCAAACCGACCTTGCTCGAACCAATTATGGACGTCGAGGTTTTCACGCCTCAGGAAGTTTCGGGTGACATCATGGGCGATCTGAATTCGCGCCGTGGCCGTGTCGGAGGTATGGAAGTTCGCGGCAAACAGCAGGTCATTAAAGCCAAAGTGCCGCTTTCGGAAATGCTCGATTATCAATCGAAATTGAATTCCGTCACACAGGCGCGCGGCTCGTATCATATGCAGTTCTCGCACTACGACCCGCTGCCGCACAACCTGGCGGACAAAGTGATCCAGGAATCTGTCGCGGCCGGCCGTGTCAGAGCTCACGAAGAAGACGAATAGTCTTTTTATCACGGTATTAACCGCAGATAACGCGGATGACGCAGATCAGGAAACCATTTTTTTGATTTTTCCGTATCTGTATTATCTGCTTTATCTGCGGTCAATTTTTTCCATAAGGAGTCATTATGAAAATCACCAGACATCTTATTTCTCATATATCAATTCTCACATTCATATTAATTGCGGCTGCATTCGCATCGGCGCAGCGTCCGCCGGTTCCTCGAGCCAGTCAAAAAATGACGATCGCACAAACGGTTGGTACGACTGAGGTCTCGATAACGTACAGCCGTCCGGCAGTCAAAGGCCGGACCATCTGGGGCGATGCCTCGCAGGAAATGGAGGCGCGGGCAAAAGGCGAAGCGACGCTTGACGACCAAAACGCGCGGCAAAAAGGCGAGCCGATCGTTCCCTGGAATCACCGTTGGCGAGCCGGTGCTAACGAAGCGACGGTTTTTGCCGTCGCTGATGATGTTCTGGTTAACGGCCAGCTTCTGCCTGCCGGACGTTATAGTTTTCACACGATTCCTGCGAAGGACGGAAACTGGACGCTTATCTTTAACAAAGACGACGGCCAATGGGGCAGCTTCTTTTATGACGAGAAAAAGGACGCACTTCGCGTAAAAACGAAAACCGATCAGGCGGCTTTTAACATGGAGCTGCTGACCTATTATTTCGATCCCGTGGGCGAAACGTCGGCCACCGTTCACCTCCGCTGGGAGAAGATGGACGTTCCTTTCACAGTGGAGGTAAAGGATGTCGTCGGCTCGACCATGACGCGGCTCAAAGCATATGTCGCCGCTGCAAAACCCGACGATCCCGGACCGCGGATCAGTGCCGGACAATATGCAAAGGCTAACAAACAGACCGCGCAGGCGAATGCCTGGTTCGAAGAGGCGCTAAAAATTAATGACAGCCAGATCGCAGCAAAAGAGACCTTTCAGAATCTTCAGCGTAAGTCGACGATCTTGTTAGGCTTGGGACGCACGCAAGATGCCATTGCCGCCGCCGAAGCCGCCGTTGTTCGCGGCAAAGCCGATAAAGTTGACACGTCAGCCCTTGAAAAACGCATCGCCGACCTCAAAGCTGGAAAAATGTAATATCGCTGTGAAGTAAAAAAGTCATTAGCCGCGAAGCACACAGATCTCACGAATCCTTCGTGTTATCAATGTCATTCGCGGCTAACTTGTTACTATGCCGTTTTCTTATGACACATCGTGCACTGTGTCTGTGTCGGAGCTTTTGATGCTGGCATCGTTTTCTTAACCTCAGTATGACAGCCAGCGCAAGTCCGATGAAACGCCTGCATATTGGTCATTGTCATAATGGCGGTGCTTCCCTCGTGCTTAATTTCCGGGATCTTGTCGAGCAGTTTCGGCTTCATATCGGTCCGCGCATGACAATCGCGACACGACGCAGCCCCTGCCCCTTTCGGGTCCTTTGTAAAGAGTTCAGCCGTAAGTGTCGTAGTTCGGTCCGCGGGCCAGGCCGTCTTTAACGGCGGATATTTTGCGATATCGGCAGCAGGCCTCGCAGTATGGTGACACGAGATACATGCGATCGGCGTTCCCGCGGTAATGGTGTACGTTCCGCCGTTGTGCTTTACGTGATTGAACGCTACCTGGCCAAGCTTTGCATCCTTAGCGAGGGTCACAACGTCAGGCATCTTTGGGGTCTCTGTCTGTTGAGCACTGCTTGGTGTAACCATCAGATCGAGCCCAATAAGAACTGATGCCCCCGCCAAAAACACGGCTAAAATGGACAAAATAATTCTCTTTTTCATCGCTGTTTCCTCCTTTCTCAATCATACTCCTTTTGTTCACGATTGCGCTGTATCGAGTGGACCTGGATCTTAAAAAGGCTCTAGTTCCATCGATCCCAAGCTACTTTTGCGATCTTGGCGATGACTGCTTCGCGAGATTTTTCATCCGCCGATGAATCGGACACAAAAACAGCGATGGCGAGATGCTTGCCGTTTGGCAGCCATACGATACCAATATCGTTGGTTGCCGAGGTAATGCCGTTTTGTGTTCCTCCAGTGCCGGTTTTGTGTGCCACATTAGTTCCTTTAGGTAGCAGGCCCTTCAATCGCGTGACTCCGCGCACTGAATCGAACATAAACCGGTGAAGAATGAGTTCCTTGTAGTCATCACCCTGCCCCCAGTCGCGCATGCTGGCTAGTAATTCCATCGCTGCCATTGGTGTTGCCCAATTATCATACTGTGTCTCCCAATCACGGCCGATCTCTTTCTCGGTATTGATGATCTTCATATCTTCGATACCGATCTGCGTTAGATATGACTGCACCACAGAGGCTCCGCCGAGAACATGCAGAAGAACATCACTCGCCGTGCCATCGGATTCGACCAGAGTAAGACGCATCAATTCACGTATTGTAAACTCTCCGCCCTCGGGATTCTTGTCACGCAAAGCCGACGCTTGGCCCAGACGAACCATATCTTCTTTAGTAACGCCGATCGTTTCATCAAGATCATGTCGGCCCAACCGTATTTCTTCCATCATAGCCATCGCGATCGGCAGTTTATAGACGCTCTGCATCGGGTAATGCTCATCAGCACTTAAGAATGCTGCTTCGCCGGTTTCAATAACAACGGCTGCCACGCCGACTCTGCCTTTCGCCTCTTCGGCGATCTCTGCAAATCTCTTCTCGAGTTCTGAGTCACGCTTAAATTCAAGTTTTGCGACAGGTGTAGCTGGCGCAGGTCCCGGCGGCGTTGGGAGACCCAGCGGCACTTCGATCGTCGATCTACATCCGGCAAAGAAAATCATCACAACTATGGGCAAAGCAACTTTTTTCCACATATTCCGCGTCAAAAAATATCATAGATTCACATTGCATCGAAGGCAAGAGAATTGCTGGACGGTGACTTTAGACTTTGCTAACATTTTGCATTATGAAAAACTCGCTTGTCCGCGTTGTCGCCTTTCTCCTCGTTCTCCTCTTCACCACGTCCCCAGTCTGGGCAACATGTGGCGGAGGCGGCGGAGGCGGCGGCGGAGGCATGTCAGGCGGCGGCAACAATAGCGGCGGCGAAAACCCTGCTGTCTATCATGTTCCCTGGAAGAAGGTTGATCCTAAAACCGCTCCGCAAGGATCCGGCCTTATCCTTTATTGGTTCGTGGGAGCAACGACGCAAGAGTCTGCAAAAGCTGAAATAAAAACCTCTGGACTGCTCGAATCGCGCGACCTTTCGCTTTATGCCAAAGAATGCGTTTCGATGCAGCTTGATGATGGGCATTCTCCATATGCTCCAAATGCAAAAACGCTTATCGGCGACTCGAAATTGCCAGTTGTCGTTCTTGCAACGCCTGAGGGTTCTGTCGTAGGGCGGGCCGAGAATGCAAACGGCAAGATCAAGCTTGCCGATGTCGAAAAACTCGTCGGCAACGAGGTCAAAAATCGTAAGGCCAACATGGACGCGATCCTAAAGGACGCAAAGGCAAAAGTTGCCGCCGGCGACAAGTCGGGTGCAATTGCTCTTTACCAACGTGTTATTGCTGAAAAGTGCATGTTCGCCGACAAGGCAAAAGATGCGGCAAAAGAATTAAAGAAACTTGGCGTTGAAAACATCGGCGAGATCACACCTGAGCCGAACTTCGATCCTGCCGTGTCAGCATCGATCGTCAAACTGATGAAGAAGGGCCTCGTCGCCGAGAACGCAGGCCGTTACATTCTTGCTGAGCAGTTCTATTCGCGTGCCCGGACTCTCGATCCGGCAGACCCGACGCCGCTGCGTTACTTAGCCGAACTTCATCGTCACCACATAGGCAACTGGATGAAGGCAAAACGTGAATTCAACCAGATACTCGATATGCCCGCCGATCCGCTTTCGCGTGCCGTCGCAATGCACGGCCTCGGCAAGATCACTATCCACGAAGGCGAATTCCTAAAGGGAATGCACCTGATGGAAAATTCGGTCGCTGAATATCCGACCGCACTCGCCAATCGCAATCTCGCCGTCTATTGGAATTCTGAGCACGATTTTGCAAAAGGCAGCTACTACACCGACAATGCTCTCGCACTTGATCCCGACGACGCATATAACATCATCTTCGCCGCCGTCTTCAAAGCGATGGCCGGTCAAAAGGAAGAGGCACTTGCGATCGCAACCAAGTACATCGACCTGCTTCCGGCCTCATACAATCTCGCCGCGATCTACGCACAGCTAGGCCAAAAGGAAAAGGCTCTCGAACTTCTCAAACGCCACTTCTATAAATACGAGCGTTATCAGGACGTCCGAACAAAAGAAATGATGGAGGCCCGCGTAGATGCCGTTTTTGATTCGCTCCGTGCGGATAAGGATTTTCTGACGCTGACGCGCTTTGCTGACGGCCGCTTGCCGATGCCTACATCCAACGGCGGTGGCATGACCGCAAATGAGTAGAAAGTCGCTAGCCGCACTTATTTGGTCTTGATATTGAGGTAATATTTTCGCTGAAACTCGTCCAGCTTCTCAATGGAGTACCGTAGAAGAACACGTTGCATTGTCGGGGCGTACTTGTCGAGAAATGCAAGCAGGGCAGGTCTGTCTTTGTCTCCGGCAGTGCGAAGCATCCAGCCGGTGCCTTTGTTGACGAGGTCTTCGGGGTCGTGGACGAGCAACTCGGCAATGGCGAATGTGTCTGCGGTCTGACGCAGCTTCATTATGAAATGAGCTGTCGCGATTATCGCGGTACGACGTTCCCACATGTTTTTAGAACGGGCGAGTTTATAGAGAATGTCATGCGGCTTGTCAGCGAGGTACTTTCCGACAACATAATACGCCGCGAGATCAACAAGGTCCCAGTTATTGATGCGGTCGTGGCGACGGATGTAGAGTTCGTAAAGTTCGGCAAGGCGCTCATCTGAACATTTTTTGCCTTTCGCGCACTGTCCCATAATGCTCATCGCACCGGCACGGACCTCGTGAACCGGACTTTCCAGAAGCTTTTCGATCTCGGCGACGGGCATTTGAGCGAACTCTCTACCAAGTTTGAATATCTCACCCATGCGGACGCCGATGAAGTAATTATCTTTTGGCTGGTTGCCGAGATCGAATTTGAAATAGCGCTGGTGTTTGCGCAGCTCGTCGTCGGATTGCAATGCCATCAATCGGGCAGTGAATTCTTTGGCAGTGAGGTAGGGCATAATCTGTTGAATTGCCTCCACTTTTAGGTGGAGGATTTGGTGCAAAATAGATTTCGGGCTTTAGCCCAATGTTCGGCTAAAGCCGCATTATTCTTGTGACTTAAACCTCCAGCTAAAGCTGGAGGCAATTGATAGGAAAAAAGAAACCAGTCGCTATCGCTCCCGGTTCCGACTATCCGGCGGCAGCGGCTTCGAGGTCGGCGATGATGATCTTTGTCATTTTGAACATCGCCTGTGCGACGCGGTTAGCCTTTTCGTGGTCAGGGTCGGTGAGCGAATCCATCAACATCTTTGGCGTGACCTGCCATGAGACGCCAAACTTGTCATCGAGCCAACCGCAAGGTTCCTGCTTGCCGCCTTCGCTGAGCTTTTCGTAATAATGATCGATCTCATCTTGAGTGTCTGCACGGATCATCAGCGATATTGCCTGTGTGAATTTAAAGTTAGGATGAGGGCCGGCATTGTAAGAGCTATACTGCTGCCCGCCGATCTCAAACGTTCCGCCCACTATCTTGCCGTCCGGGCCGCGGAAAGTGCTGACGATCTTTCCGTCCTTGAATACCGACGTGTAGAGGTTAATGGCTTCTTCTGCCTGATCGTTGAACATCAAGAATGTTGTTATTTTTTGCATTTTAATTATTCCTTATTTTTAATTTTGCTCCGAGGTAAAGACATGGGAATCCAAGCACAACCAAAGCATACGGATACCAGGCGGATCCCAGATCGTATATCGTATTTGCTACGATCCCCAATATTCCCATCAGTGTTCCAATGATGCCGAGAATAATGACATATCGCATCTTTGGCTCGGGAGCGAGAGTGGCGGTCAGATAGCCCGCAGCGATCATGAAGAAATTTCGATAAATCGTAGCCGTGACCACCATCCAGGTCGTGTCGAACCTGACGGTATTCGGCGTGAAAATGCCGAGTGATTCGAGTATAAGATCCGTGCCGTTGTGCGTGATGCCGATAAAGATAAAACCGGCAAGGATCGCGCCGATGCCTTTTAAGATATTCATATTCGTTATGTTCGACGTTCAACTAAATGTCTTTTCCAAAACAAACGCTGTTTCCTACATCGACATATTGTCCGTAATTTGGAATTCGTTCGTATCCATTCTTTTCATAGAGGCGAATCGCTTCTGGTTGTTTCAAGCCGGTTTCGAGGACACACCTCGTGTATGACAATTCGCGCGCCCAGTTTTCCAATTCCAACAAGACAAGTGTCGCGATGCCCTTTCCTCTGCTTTCCAAGGGGACGAACATTCGCTTTACCTCTATCTCACCCGAGTCCAAAGCCCTGATCGCGCCGCACCCTAAAGCTTTTCCATCCTCGTGAGCGAGAACGACATATTTGAGTTTCGCGATCTTGTTGAACTGCGCATAGAATGCGTGGTCGTCACCGTCGCGGATAGCCAATTCGGCATCGAGATGCCGGACGAGTTCGATAAAATCTTTATTTTCGGAATCGGTCCTTATTATTTCGATCACTTTTTTGTTTTTTTTTGCGTTCAGCATTTTCCTTCACACGAAATTTTACGATCCGCGTGATCAATTTCAACGGCAGAGGCTTATCGAGTGGAAACCGGACCGAGCCTTTTGCGTACTTGTATTGAGTAATTTCATCAAGAAACTCCGCAATACCGCCTGCACCGGGATAAAAACCGATATGCCCGACGTAGCCCGCGAAATAAACCAACATACCACTGAGTTTATACGCGGGCATCGCATAACTTATGCATTCCTCGGCGTCGGGCGCGGCTTTGCGGATCGTTTCGCGGAGCTTTTCAAGCAGCTCTTGTGTCGCACGCGGAAAGTCCGCGATATAACTGTCAACATTGTCCGCTTTCGCTTTCATATCTGATCAGGCTACCGAGCTTTTTGCTAATAGTTGTTCCAGCAAAGTGTCGAGTTTGTCATAACCCTGCGTCACACCGCGCTCCATGCCGGAAGCGATCATTCCATCGCGGTCGGCGACCGACTGAAACACCGATTGATGCACAAGCCAGCTGCGTCCACCGCCGAGATCCTCAAATTTCGTTGTTCCCATTATAACGTGGCCTTTTTCCGGAAGCCCATCAAATTCAAAAGTTCCGATAATACGTTCGGGCGAGAGGACCTCGTGATAGACGCCATGAAATGCGTAAACATGGCCGTCGCGTTCGTGTAAAAAACGATATGAGCCGCCGTCAAATGCATCCATTTTTTCGACGGTCATCGCAAGGTCGTCCGGCCCGACCCATTTTTCGTAAAGATCGGCCTCGGTATATGCACGGAAAACAAGCTCGCGAGGAGCTTCGAATTCGCGTGTGATAAATAGTTCCTGTTTGCCGGGTTCAGCTGTGATCACTGTTTTTTTTGCCATTTTATTTTCTCCCTTTTTTCTTTTCGTCTTTTTTCATATCTTCGAGCAGGGCATCGAGACGACTGTATGCTTCATCCCAAAACTGACGGTATTTTTCGAGCCAATCAGTTGCTTCCTTTAACGGAGCGGCCTCAAGCTTTCGCGGACGACGCTGTGCGTCCAGGCCGCGTGAGATAAGTCCGGCACGCTCAAGCACTTTCAGATGTTTTGAGATCGCCGGCTGGCTCATTTTGAAAGGCCTTGCCAACTCGGCTACTGATGCTTGCCCTTTGGCAAGACGACCAAGGATGGCCCGTCTTGTTGGATCGGCCAATGCCGCAAATGTCGCATCAAGCTGCTGCGACGGCATTTGTCTATAACTAGTTAGTTCCATAACTACTAAGTTATATAATATCGCCATCAATGTCAAGCCCCATAGCAAAAAAGACGAAATTATTTCCCCCTCTTCGATGTATAATTCGTGCTTAATGACAGCCGCGAGGATCAAGGAATGAAAAAAATAACATGTTTCTTTTTATTATTGTTGACTTTGACCGGCTGCCAATCTTCCGTATCGGAACGGGATATTCTGACCCAATTACCAAACATTAATAAGACCCCAGAACCAACGTATATTTTTCCTCCTACCGATGAACAAGAAAAGCTGATTCCTTGGAAATCTTCTCTTGGAAAGACAGTCTACAACTGGAATGGAAAAGAGCTCCTTGTTAGTAGGAACCGGAGTGAAATTCGATTGTTTTACAGCATTTGGAGAGAAGACGTAAAGGCTCTCTCGGATAAAAAATGCGCTAGAACTTTGAACAGTTACTTTCTTCCATTGTCAGTAGTCGGAGACCTTGTTAGCTACCAACACGAGGTAGGCTATGTTTGTGGAGCAAGCGCATGGTATTCGTGGAGATTTGAAACGAGAAATATATCGCGGCCTAACGAACAAGTGGAATTGACAGACTATTTTGGTGAGAAGGAGATCGTGCAATCTTTTCTCGCAAATAGCAGCATTTCTGCGGCAGTAGAACAAGCGATATCCGAGAAGCGATTGGATAGCGTTCCATCATCTCTTAAACAGCTAGATTCATTTTTGACTGCATATGACCGTAAGATTTTTTTCGACTCCTATTTCGATGATGACTATTTATCACGCTTTGCCTTTCATCATATTGAAAATGATCAGGTATTTGTGTGGGTGACTCTTACACCTGGTTCACATGTAGGTCAGGCAAATCAGCAATATGTAGAAATTTGCTTACCATTACCAAAGAGTATTGACGAAGCATTAAGGAATGCCGATTCAGGTTTTGCGGGCTTTTTAATGAAGGATTATACAACCAAAGTCGGAACCAAATCAGTTGTTTTTGGGCCGCAATAAATACCGAAATTTTGTAGTTGTGCGAATTTGCTATAATTAACACTGCACGGAGGTTCTGTCTCTATCAATATTGTTCACGGATTTACTCGCGGTCTTAAGCATAATCAACTCAAACGTATCGAACGGCTCGGCACTCGACGCGTTCCGGCAGACAGCATCATTTCACCCGAATTGGCACGTCAAATGACCGAGATCTCGCACGAGACCGGCCGCCAGATCGGCGTTCTTATCAACCGAAAGGGACAAATAGAGTATGTAATGGTCGGCACTGCCAAAGGCATCGAGTTGCCCGATTTTGGCCGGGCCCGCGTTTCTGAGGACCGTTTCCGCGGGTTACGGTGCGTGCATACACATTTGCTTGGTGAAAAGCTGACGCAGGACGACCTCACGGATCTTGCCCTGCTGCGGCTCGATCTGATGTCGATAATTCAGGTCGATCGTAAAGACGGATTGCCGGGAATGGTTTACTCGGCTCATCTCGTGCCGACGACGGCTGAGAACCTTGAGGCAGAAGCACAATCGCTTCCCTATCAATTCCTTGAACCAAATATTCCTTCGCAGCTCGATACCGCCTTTATCTCGCTCATCGATTCGCTCGAAGACGAAATGGCCCGCATTCGTCTTACGGCGCGCAGCCGGCAAACCGGACGCGATCGCGCAATATTGGTTGGCGTGACGACCGGCGACGCCGAGGACGCATCGGAGTCGATCGCCGAGCTAAGGGAGCTGGCAGAATCAGCGGATGTTGTGATACTCGACACTATCATCCAACGCCGTCCACAGATCGATCCGAAAACCGTGCTTGGCAAAGGCAAATTAGATGATCTGCTTATCCGTTCGATGCGTTTGGGCGCCGATATTCTTGTTTTCGATTCCGAACTCAGTCCGACACAAGTGCGTTCCCTTTCTGAAGCAACTGAATTAAAAGTTATTGATCGTCCTCAGCTTATCCTGGATATATTTGCACAGCGCGCACAGAGTCGCGAAGGCAAACTCCAGGTCGAACTTGCTCAATTAAAATATCTTTTACCGCGATTAGTGATCGGGCAGAACTCAGCGTTCTCGCGGCTTGCCGGAGGCATCGGCGGACGCGGGCCGGGCGAAACAAAACTCGAAACCGACCGTCGCCGTGTTCGCGACCGGATCGCACAGCTTGAAAAACAGGTGGACAATCTTGGCCGCCAGCGCCAGGAACGCCGCAAGACGCGAGTGCAAAAACATCTGCCGATCATCTCGCTTGTCGGCTACACGAACGCGGGCAAATCGACGCTGTTAAATGCACTCACTCAGAGCGAAGTTTACGTCGAAAAGAAAATGTTCGCGACACTCGACCCGACCTCGCGGCGTCTGCGTCTGCCATATGACCAGGAAGTCATTATCAACGACACAGTTGGCTTTATTCGTGATCTGCCTGAGGCATTGGTTTCTGCATTTCGAGCAACGCTCGAAGAGATAGCCGACAGCGATCTGCTCGTCCACGTCGTTGATGCGTCGAACCCGCGCGTGCTGCAGCAAATAGCGTCAGTTGGCAAGATCATCACCGATCTGCACTTCAACGAAATACCGCAATTGATCGTTTTGAACAAGGTCGATCTGCTCAGCCGTGATATTGTGGAAACTCTTACCAGGCAAATAACGCTTGACAGCGGTGCTCAATGCGTGTCAATTTCAGCTATTCGCCGCGAAACGCTGCGGCCGATGGTCGAAACTATCGCCGAAATGCTTGGCGAAGCGAGAATGGCAGCCAGACAATAGGATTTTGCAATGAGCAAACGAATCCAAGATCTTAAATCGCCAACGACAAAATGGCGCGAGACGGTTTATGCCACTTTCACAAAGCCGTTCGAGTCGTTGTCACCCGATCAGCAATTCTGGCTGGGGTTCGCGGTTCTATGTTTGTTGACGACCTTGTTGATTAATAATCCTCTGTGGCGTGCTTCAGGCGAACAGGTTTACAAGGAAGGTGACATCGTCCGTGAAAGCATCATTTCACCGTCTGACGTGTATTTTTCAGACAGCGACGAGACTGAGCGACTCAAAACTGACGCTAAAAATATGGTCAAGCCTATCTTTCGATATGAATCGAATAAAGCAGACCGTGCGGTGCAGACCTTTCTTTCGTCGTGGGAAAAACTCCAGCGTCGCGGCAGCGGCGATGTGTCAAATTCCAAACCCATAAATTCAACAGCAAAGGCAGAAACTTACTGGACAGGCGCCGGTGGAACGGAGGCAGGCAAGATTTTTGCCGCCCGCACTTTTAGCCGCAACGAACTCGATGCCGTGCAAAGCGCCTTGAGGGAAAGCTCTGAAGGTTATATTTACGACGATGCAGACCGTCAGTATTTCCAGAACGAGGTAACTGTCTTTGACCGTTCAAAACCGAATCTGCAATCGAAAGTTTCGATGCCGGAGAGCAATTGGACACAGCTTTCGATCTCGCGAGAAAAACTCAAAACAAGATTGGCCGCGATCAAAAGCCTCTCGCCAAAAGAGGTGGATGCATTTTACACCGCAACCGAGATCCTTGTTGAACCGAGCATTTCCTATGACAGCGTTGCGACGGACGCGGCAAGGGCAACAGCGGCGGACAACGTCCAGCCGAGAGTCATAACGCTAAAACGAGGCCAAAAGGTCGCCAACGACGGCGATGTCATTACGCCCGATGTGCTTTCAAAGATAGCCGCCATTCGCGATTTCAGTTCATCGTCCCGCCAACTAAATCGCTTTTTCGGACTGCTGATATTTATTTCGAGTCTATTTTGGGCGGCGTGGAAATTTATCGAAAATCGCGGCATCCTTCCTCGTCTCGCGCTTTCAGCAGAGAAGACCTTTGCACTTTTCGGATTTATTGTTGTGGTGCAAACGGCGGTGATGGCAATATCGTTCAAGCTCGCTGATTTTACGGCACTGCAGAATGTCAAAGCTCCGCTCAATGATCCCATGTTGTGGGCATTCGCAATACCATTTGCCACCGCGAGCCTGTTGATGACCTTGCTCGCAGACAGGCCGACCGCCCTTTTTACTGGATTGCTCACTTCATTCCTAGCAGGTTTTATGGCGCCGCGTGGATTCGAATTCGCAATACTTGCAGCATTGGCTTCGGCAGTCGCGGTATATGGCATCGGGCACTATCGAAGCCGCCAAACCGTGACGATCGCTGGCGCTTTGATCGGCGTTGCGAGTGCAATACTTGCTCTTGCAATGATCTCTTATACTCAACAGCCGTTTGTTCTCAACACGATTTTGCTTGCCATTGCCTGCGGACTTGCAAGCGGAATCTTAACCGCTGCTGTGACGGCCGTGATGCTGCCTATCTGCGAAACTTTCTTTGGAATTCTGACGGACGTCAAATTGCTTGAGCTTTCCAACGCTGATCTGCCTGTGCTTGGCCAGCTTGCGATGCGTGCTCCGGGGACCAACCAGCATTCGCATGCTGTCGGACAGCTTGCCGAAGAAGCATGCCGCGTCGTTGGCGGAAACGGATTGCTCGCGCGCATTGGGGCTTTGTACCACGACATAGGCAAAACTGCCGCACCGGAGCATTTTGTCGAAAACCAACTGGCTAAAAATCCACACGATACGCTTAAGCCTACGCAGAGCGCCAAGATAATCATCAGCCACGTCACCTACGGCACAAAACTGGCAAAGGAAATGGGTTTGCCGCAACGGATCATCGATTTTATCCCGCAGCATCATGGCACACGAACACTGCATTATTTTCTGAAAAGAGCACAATCCGAGGCACGCGATGCGAGCGAAATATCGGAAAACGATTTCCGCTACCCAGGCCCAAAGCCGCAATTCAAAGAAGCTGCGATAATGATGATCGCCGATTCGTGCGAAGCTGCGGCACGCTCGCTCGCCGAACCTAATCCTGAGAATATTCGCTTTATCGTTACAAAGATCATCGATGCTATTTTGGCCGATGACCAACTTGGCGAATGCGATCTCACGCTGCGGGAATTGACGCAGATCCGCGAATCGATGATCAAATCACTCGTCGCAATATATCATTCGCGAGTCGATTATCCTGGCTATGTACCGCCTTCTACGGGACAGTTCAAGATCACCCTCGACGAGTCAGCAAGTGACGAGAGGCGACTAAAATACGCTAACCCAGCCGACATTCCGGTGAGCAAAGGCGGCGAGATCGAAGACGAAGCGATCGACCGCTCGCACGAGCCAGACAGAGCCGAAACAAAAAAAGCAAAAACGCAAGCGTAACATCGCTTGATCAGATCTTGCCCCTCAATTTATTGTAGGTAGTTTCGAGCGATTCCGGAATGGTCCGCGTCTGACCGATCGCGGTCATAAAATTGACATCTCCTGTCCAACGCGGCAGAACGTGCATATGAAAATGATCGGCCACACCTGCACCGGCTGCTTTTCCCATATTCATTCCCAAATTGAAACCCTCAGGCTTGTAGATCTCGGACAGAGCCGTTTGTGAACTCTTCATCAGGTCCATCATTTCGTCGGTGGTCTGTTTATCGGCCCTATCAAGATCAGCTATGTGAGAATAAGGTACGATCAAAAGATGGCCGGTACCGTAGGGATATATATTGAGAATGACAAAATTAAACCCGGCTCGCTTGAGGATGAATTTTTCCTCATCGCTTGCCGGGTCGTTTAGAATATCGCAGAAAACACAACCGCTTGTTTTGGCGGCCCCGCTTCCGGTTATGTAGTCATATCGCCACGGACTCCACAATAGATCCATAGTATTGAGTCTGGAGATAAGAGTCTTAAGTCTGGAGTTTGTATTATCAACATTTTCAGAAAAGCAGATCTGACAGCAAGCAATAACTTCCTGCCCAAGACCCCTGATCTATGATTCCAGACTTTTATTTATCAGCTCTTTCAGTTCTTTGCCGGGTTTGAAATAAGCAACTCGTTTTGCAGGAATATCGACTGCAGCGCCAGTCTTAGGATTACGGCCTTTTCGCGAATTACGCTCGCGAACTCTAAAACTGCCAAATCCGCGCAACTCGATCTTTTCGCCCTTATTCAGACTGCCCGTAATACTGTCAAAAATGATCTCGACCAGCATCTCCGCGTCCTTTTTCGTCATGTCCGCGTCGCGTGCAACCTTTTCAACCAGATCAGCTTTTGTCATTTCTATCCTTACTTCACGCGAAATTCGCGGTAGTTCCTTTAACAACTAACTCAGCACTAAGCCGATTTCTTTTCCGCATCTTCTACGAGAGGTTCGTCGGCAGCCATTTCTGCTGCTGCAGGTTCGATGGGGGCCGATGCTTCCTCAGTGACAACCTCGGCGGTTGCGGCTTCGGCTTCGGTCTCAGCAACCGGAGCAACTTCATCAGACTCTTCCACAATCTCAGTAGCCACTTCCGTAAAAGGTGAAGCGGCTTCGGTTTGAGCCGTGGGTTCTGTGGCAACTTCTTCTACCGGTGCTTCAGCCATTTCAATAGAAGTCTCTGTTTCCGCGACAACTTCTTCGATCGGAGCATCTACAGTTTCAGCGACAGCTTCTGTTTCAGCCGGCGCCTCGCTAACTGTTTCCGTATCCGCAACCGCGTCTTCTGACGGAACTTCGGGAGTTTCTGCCTTTTCAGCCTCTGCGGCAGCCTCAGCTTCCCTTGCCGCAAACTCTTCCGCCTTTGCTTTCTTAGCAGCCTGCTTCGCTTTCTTCTTCTCTTCCGGATCTTCGGCGGGAGCCTCTTCGCTTCCAGTGCCGAATTTCAAATTGGCGAGCTCGCCAAGGCTAGCCATGCCGCCTTTGGCTTCCGTCGAATACATCTTGGTATCGGCGACCGGTTCTTCATCCTTGCCAACCGCACGATGGGAAAGTCCGATCTTTTGGTCAGACGGCTCAATGCGCAGGATCTTGAAATCCATCTCCTGTCCCATCGAGGCCACATCTTCCGCACGCTCAACACGATCATCAGAAAGCTCAGAAATATGACAGAGTCCTTCAAGGCCCTCACCCAATTCAACAAAAACGCCAAAATTAGTAAACCTCGAAACCTTTCCGCGAACGACATCACCCGGACGGTGCGTGGCGACAAAGCCTTCCCATGCGCTAGGCGTGAGATCCTTCATCGAAAGCGAAAGGCGCTGGCCATTGCGGTCGATATTGGTAACGATCGCATCAACTTCTTGATCTTTCTTTAGAACATCTTTGGGATGCTTGATCTTTTTGGCCCAGGAAATATCCGACACGTGAACGAGACCATCAATGCCTTCTTCGAGTTCAATGAACGCACCAAAATCCGTGAGATTGCGAACTCGGCCATGAACCTTCGCACCCACCGGATATTTTTCCATAACGCTGTCCCAGGGATTCTCCTGAAATTGCTTCATGCCGAGGCTGATCCGTTTTTCAACGGTATCGACGCCGAGAACCTGAACTTCAACTTCCTGGCCTTTATGAAACAGACGCTTCGGACTTTGTGAACGACGTGACCATGAGATCTCGGACACATGAACCAACCCTTCGACGCCCGGCTCGAGCTCGACAAAAACTCCATACTCGGTCACCGACGAAACTATGCCGTTGAGCTTTGTATTGACCGGATATACTTCAACTACAGTTGACCAAGGATCGGGCTGCAGCTGTTTGTAACCAAGCGATACTTTTTCTCGCTCACGGTCGAGCTTTAGCACTTTGACCTGTAGATGTTCGCCTACCTTAAATTGGTCCTGCGGATGATGAATCCTGCCCCATGACATATCGGTCACGTGCAAAAGCCCATCTATACCGCCAATATCAACAAATGCTCCGTATTCGGTAAGGTTCTTTATCGTGCCCTCGACGATATAGCCGAGGCCGATCTTTGCAAACGTTTCAGCCTTCTGCTCGTTTACTACCTCATCGGTCAGCACCTTGCGCGAAAGAACAATATTGTTTCGGCGACGGCTGAATTTGATGATCTTAGCCTCGATATCCTGACCGATATAATTATCAAGGCCGTGGATCGGACGCGAATCGATCTGAGAGCCAGGAAGAAATGCCTCAATACCGTTGATATCCACACGCAGGCCGCCTTTTGTCTTATCTACGATGCGGCCGGTGATCGGCGTTTCATTGTTAAAAGCCGTTTCGATCTCGTCCCAAACCTTGCGGCCAAGAGCATCAGTGCGCGAAAGCTGCGGTGCAGAGTCACCTGAATGAATACTTCGAATGATGACCTCGACCTTTTCGCCAACTATGGCCATCATCTGGCCGTCAGGCCCCGTAAACTCCTCGACCGGGACGAAACCCTCTGACTTGTAACCAAAATCAACCAGAACTCCGCGGTCGGTGATACCGACTATTGTTCCTTCAACCAATTCACCTGAATGATAAACTGTCTGCTCCTGCTCGAACTGTTCGAGGATCGCGCCAAAATCGATGTCCCCCGAAGCCGGAGCATCATCAGATGCTTCTTCAGTGGGCTGAGTCGAAGGCGCTGCATATCCAGTTGCGTCGGAAACCGCATTTTGAGTCTCCCGAGCGGTCTGCTGCTCGGCAGATTCGGCAATTGGAATTTCCAGCGAAACGGATTCTTCAGCTGAAATTTTTTCCGGTTGTAAAGCGACTGCCTCGGCGGTCGCGGTTGTTGATTCTGATTGTTCAATCGCTGTTTTCTCGATCGTTGCCGATTCTTCAGCGTCCTGGGTTAACTCGTTTGTCATTTACGCGTGTTTAAACTTCCTTACTTAAATTACTATTTTTCAACTACTTACCACTTTGTTCGAAACTTAGGAACGATCTTTCAAAAGCGTTTTCGCGATCCCAAAAGCAGACGCCGTGATCGCGCAATGAAAGACAAGGGGTTTCTAATCCTTCCGCTCAAAGGTGTAATAATAAAAAATACACGCCCAAGTGCTTTTATGTCAAGACTTGAGCGCGGAAAAACCCTTAAAAAATGGATATTTACAAAGCAGTCAAAAAATCCGGCAAAAGCTTCAGACTCTGTTTCGGGGCTTGTATCGTTGCAAAAAAGTCGTTCGATGAAAAATCGATCAGGTTCCGGGAATGTAGTTGTGCAAACTGCTCACGCCGCTTGTTTTTTCCATCTCATCGCGCGAACTCATGCTGGTGCTCGAAATACCGGCAAGCCGCAAGCGGAATTCATCCGCGTTCGTCGAACCACGAAGCGCTTCATCGAGCGAGATCAAGCCTGACTGATAGAGGTAAAACAGCGACTGATCGAACGTCTGCATACCGTATTGCGAAGTACCGGCGGCGATCGCATCACGAATGCTCTTTGTTTTCTCTTCGTGAAGGATGTAATCGCGGATGAGCGGCGTCGACATCAAGATCTCAACCGCCGGAATGCGGCTGTTGCCTTTAGCGGACTTCATCAGACGCTGCGAAATGACGGCCTTTAGCAATCCGGCGAGTTGAATACGGATCGATTTCTGTTGATAGGGCGGAAATGCAGAAATGATTCGGGTTAACGTTTCTGGCGCGTCGAGCGTATGAAGTGTCGAAAGAACAAGATGACCGGTTTCGGCGGCGACGAGAGCCGTTTCGATGGTTTCGAGGTCGCGCATTTCGCCGACGAGGATCACGTCAGGGTCTTGGCGCAGACTGCCGCGCAAGGCTTCGGCAAAATTTCGTGTATCGACATCGACCTCGCGCTGTGTGACAAAAGACTCCTTGTCCTTATGCAAAAACTCGATCGGGTCTTCGACTGTGACAATGTGGCAATTTCTTTTTTGATTGATGTGATCGACAATCGCCGCAAGAGTCGTCGATTTTCCCGAACCTGTCGTGCCGGTGACGAGAATAAGGCCGCGATTTTCTTCGGCGATATTATTAAGGATCGGCGGCAGGCCGAGTTCGGCAAAACCCCTGATCGTATCCGAAATAACGCGGGCAACAATGCCTATCGAATTCCTTTGCTGAAAAATATTTACCCGAAATCGTCCAAGTCCTGCGACACCGTAACCGATATCAACCTCAAACGCCTCTTTAAAATGCTGCTTCTGCCGATTGGACATCATCGAGAACGCCATTTCGAGCGTCTCGTCCTGCGTCATCTTCGAAACACCGGACAGCGGCTTCAATTCGCCCGTTACACGGATCACGGGATACGACCCGGCACGCAGATGCAGGTCCGAAGCGCCAAAGCTCATCGCCATTCGCAGAAGATCGTCAATTCGGGTAGGCATAATTAAAGAAGTACTTGGAATTCCGGTCATGAAGGCTGCGCAAAAATAATGTGCATCGGCCGGAACTGGGCTACATTCAGTTTAACGTGTATTAACAACAGCGGTCAATCAATTTTTTATACCAAAATGTTATAAAATCAAGCTATGGCAAGTGAGTTGAGCGAAAAACGGCAGATGCTGCGGCATTTCCTCGGGGCGTTGGCATATAGGACGCAAAAAGCTTTGCGTGGTGCTCCGAAAGATTTTGTGGCATTCAATGCAGGAGGCGGAGTGAGAACTCCTATGGAACTCGTGCGACACATGGCGAGCGTGCTCGGTTATGCGAGGACTTTCTTTGTCGGCGGCAGTTATTGGCCCGAGCCGCTCGAGACGTTTGAAGACGAGATCAAGCGGTTTCATGACAATCTTGCCGATCTCCACAATGAACTGAATTCTGAAAAGCCTCTGATCGACACCACCGAAGAGCGTATGCTGCAAGGGCCGTTCTCGGACGCAATGACACACGCCGGACAACTTGCGATGCTGCGGCGTCTTCACGGCAAGCCTGTTCCGTCGGAAAATTTCATTCTTGCGGATGTGTCAGCGGAAAATGTTTCGGCCGATCAGCCCGAGCCGGTCGCTCCGGATGAATAAATGATATTATCGTCTCAATAATGTCCCAACGATTAAAAATTACGGCTGTCGATCCTCTATATGCGATACCGGGCGGTGAGATCGCGATCACTTGCGAAGGGTTTGACGCCGGAGGTTCTTGCGGTGTGTTTGTCGGCGGTGCACCGGCTCGAATAACTGCGGCTTCGTCGAGACGCATCCTTGTAAGTGTGCCTGCTATCAGCGAAACCGATGACGGGCAGACGCACATTCACCTCGAAAGCAGCGGAGCGACGAGCGAACCGTTTCCCTTTTATGTCGGACGATTGCTGGTTGACGGAATGCACATCGTTGCAAATCCGGCGATCGATCCGTCGGATGACGCGATCATACTGACGCGTTCAGGAGGGCGCGGACAGCACCTTCCGGCGACACTTTTCCGGCTGGAAGCCGACGGTTACCTTGATGAATTTGCCGATCCGATCCTCAATCCGACAGGGATCGCCTTTGACCGCGAAGGCCAGATGTTCGTGACCAACCGTGCCGACGGCGAAGTTTATGCGGTCGGCCGCGATGGCGGAGCGACGGTTTACGCTACCGGCCTCGGCATCGCAACGGGCATCGCGTTCGACGGCGAAGGAAGGATGTATGTCGGCGACCGTTCAGGAACGGTCCATCGCGTACTAGACGACGCGAGTTCCGAGACGTTCACTGTTATGGAACCTTCGGTCGCTGCATATCACATGGCTTTCGCTCCCGACGGCAGGCTGTTTCTCACCTCGCCCGGACTCGCGAGCCACGATGCAGTCCACGTTATCGACAAGGAAGGCTACGACGAAAAATTCTTCACAGGCCTCGGGCGCCCGCAAGGCTTGGCATTCGATAAAACCGGAAATCTGTATGTCGTCGGCTGCTATCGCGGCCGCCACGGTGTCGTCCGAATATCACCCGACGGACGATCAGCCGAACACTTTGTCGCCGGCAACAACGTCGTCGGATTATGCTTCACCCGCGCCGGAGCTCTGATCATCGCAACCGGCGACAGCGTGTATTCGATCGTATGCGGGATCGAAGGGAAGCTTTTGTGATCTTGGAACAATAATATGTGCGGACGGGCTTGACAGGTTGAAGTGGCGACTCAAAGACTCGATCTGCGGCCGGCCGGCCTGCTTGATCGTCGCTCGCCGCTCGGCTTATCTGCTGATGATGGGGCCGCGAGTTACTGATCCGTCATCGTTGACGAAAATATTGCAGTAATAGCGCGGCACGACGGCGTCAAGATCGACTTCGGAAAATTTCGGATGAATAAGGACAATGTCCATCGATCCGGAATCGCGATCCGGCCTCACATCGACAATCCGAAAATCGGAAAAGCTATTCCTGATAGCATGAGAATTAAATTCCCACACATCCTTGTCGATGCGAATAAAGCCAATTCGCCGGGTCGTTTGCGATGGCACATTCATTGATACATTGGAGGCTGTTTGGGGGTTTTCTCGCGGATCGGTGAGGGCGACTGGTCAAAAACTCCGGCCATGACCTTATCAAGAAGTTCCTGAAGCAACTCGGTTGGCTCGATCACGCTGCCATTCCGAGAAAAGTCCTCGTAATCGGCGATCTCCCGCTCCAGATGTAAGATCAGTTTTGATTTAGACGCATTTCCCTCGAGTTCTGCCATTTCATTTCTCCCCTGTTTAGGGGAGAAATGAAATATAGCACAAAATCAGCAGAATGCAAGCGGCAATCGATCTACTTTGCCTTTTGCTATCGTGAGATCGGTCGGCGTAGGCCAACGCTGCTTAACGGCGCTGCTGCTTCCTGGCTCCGGTGTTTGTCCAATTGCCGGAAACTTCGCCCATAAGCAAGGCCACGAAGTCTTCACCTACGACGCTCCCGTTCACAGTAGCGTAGCTACGGTTAACCGGAATAAACCTCCATGTCCCCGTCGAGCCAAAAGGTTTTGTGCCGATCACGTAGCGAGCAAGCAACGCCGCATCGAATGACGAAAGCTGGCCATTGTCACTGACATCGGCGACCAGGAACTGATTCCCCGTTAAAGTGGCCACACCCGCAACGTGCTGTGCGATCTTTGCGGCGTCGAATGAGGTTATACCGTTTTGCCCGTCTGTTTTTGTCGGAGTGACGGTATAGGAACCTGCCCCGAAACCTGTCAGCAAATAACTGCCGCCGGGAAAATCGCTGAGTGCCGAGACATTCGGCGAGCCAACGGCGCTTAGCAATACACCCGAAACAAAACGCGGGTTTGGCAAGCTGATCGCGTTCCCGTAAGTGATGGTTCCGCTGATCGACGGCGTTGGTCCGCTTGTCGGAGTGGCTGTCGGCGTGCTCGTTGTAGTAGGCGTCGATGCAGGAGTACCCGTTGATGCAGGAGTGCTCGTCGGCGTACTTGTTGCAGTAGAGCTAGATATCGGAGTGCTCGTCGGTGTATTTGTCGGCGTACTGGTCGCTGTGCTGGTAAACGTAGCGGTCGGCGTAGGGATATTAGTGTTCGTAGCCGTAGGCGTTGCTCCGCCGAACTGAACTTCAACCGATCCTTTGTCACAGCCTGCTCCTGACGGACGAGTAAATCCACGCTGATCGTTATTGTTCGGCGTACCACAGCCGTTGGTACCGTTCGGGATAGTGTTCAGAACGACACTTACCCCACCCGGCAAATGCGTCTGTGTCGGCCCACCATTATTTGCCAATGCACCCAACGCCGGATCAGATACGAGAACATCGTGAGCCGCGGCGATAAATGTCCCAGGCGCATTTTCAATATGGTTGTAATCCAACGACGAAACCAGATCACTGACATCGACATTTCCCGAAGCAGTATTATTCGCGGATATCGAATTCTTGATCGTTGTCGAACCGCCTACAGTCACATCCTGATAAATACCACCGCCTTCGCCAACGGCAGTGTTTCCTGCGATGGTCGAAAAATCTACGCTGCACGCAGCCGCCGATCCGTCAGAATAAATTCCCGCAGCATCATGCGCGCTGTTTCCGGAAACAGTCGAATTCGTTACGTTCATCAACGCTGCTCCGCCTGTGCTGCCGGTGTTCAAAAGGCCGCCGCCGACGCTTGTAGCGCCGGTAAGACTGTTGCCGTTGATAGTTGAGTGGTCGATGTTTGTTGTCGCATTGAACGTCGAGCCAACGACATTAGAAACGCCGCCGCCAAACCCATCCGCAGCGGTCGAAGTGTTGTTGTTGATGGTGCTGTTCGTGATGTTTAGGGTCGATGATGCGGACGTTGATGCAAGATTTCGGATGCCGGCCTGATATCGGCTGGACGTGTTAAAAGTAACGGACGTGTCGGTCAACGTCATCGTCGCCTGTTGGTTGTTAATACCGCCGGCATAGCCATTGAATCCACCGAGAGCGGTCGAGAGATTATTCGAAACCGTACAGCCGGTCAACGTGACGTTTGCACCTATTGCTCTGACAGCAATACCTCCGCCAAATGTGTTGCTAACCGAGGACTCGGCGCGGTTGTTATTAATAATAGTGTTGGTGATTGTCGCGGTCTGTCCGGCAGCGGCGACGTTATCTTCGGAATCGATAGCAACGGCACCTCCTGAACCCGCGCTTGCCGCAACCGAACTTCCCGCTTTGTTGTTATTGAAAATACAATTTGTGATCGTGAGATTCGCTTTGTTGGCACTGATGCCGCCGCCGCGGTTTTCGGAAAGATTGCCGGTTATCGTCGAATTGCTGAGCGTCAAATTTGCTGCGGCACCTTCGACCCTGACACCACCTCCGCCCTGCGGACTTGGAGATGCTCCGGCAAAGCGGAATACACCGTTTTGGATCGTCACGTCCGAGATGGTGACCGAAGTGCCGCCAGTCAAAATATGAAAGACCCTTTCGTTGGCGGTCTGAGCCGCAGCATTTGCCTGAACGACAGTCGTTCCCGAACCTGCACCCGTGATCGTCAGCGGCGAAGTAATATCGAGATCGCCGCCGGCATTCGCATCTTCGTTGGCAGCGGTCAGCGTCGTAGTGTAAGTTCCGCCCGGCAGCATGATAATGTCTGCACCTGCAAGAGCGTTTGCTTCGGTGATCGCGGCCCTTAGTGAACACATTCCGCCTAAGTCGCTGCATACACCGTTGCCCGGGGCGGCATCCTGCGTATCAGTGGTCGTGTTTACCGTAAACGTGGCTGCATTCACATTTACGGAAAACGCAGCCATTGCCAACACGGCAATAACCGGCAAAAACGCAAACAATTTTATTGTGCTCATTGTATTCGACGAACGTAGTTTTAGCATGTAGATCTTTTATCGAGATGGATGCGAATTTTAGGCAGGCTGCAGGAAGGTAAAGATTCCGCCGCGATATTTCATCTTCTCAACTGTCCTTTTTCTGCTTCAAAGTATATGACATACACTCGCAACCAGCAAAACCGCCAATTACCAACTGATTTGCTCTCACCTGTCTTTTTCGTCATACTTTTTCATGACAGATTATGATGAATAAACCAACGCCCAATGCGAGTTACAGTCTTACTCTTCGGGTGAAAATACAAAACCAGCCGGGCAAGCTCGGTGAAATAACCACAGCGATCGGCAAAGCCGGCGGCGATATTGAGGGCATCGACATTGTCAGCGTCGGCAAGGATTTTTTGATCCGCGATATCACCGTCAATGCAGCAAGCGAGACTCAGGACAAGGAAATCGTTCGCTCTGTTAGCTATATCGACGGTGTCGAGGTCACAACTGTTTCGGACCGCACCTTCTTAATGCACCTTGGCGGAAAGATCGAGGTCAATTCAAAAATTCCGCTAAAAACACGCAGCGACCTTTCCATGGCATACACTCCAGGCGTTGCACGCATCTGCGAAGCGATCGCTCGCGATCCGGAGAAGCGGTTTACTCTGACGATCAAGAAAAACACCGTTGCCGTCATATCAGACGGAACGGCTGTTTTGGGGCTTGGCGACATCGGTCCGGCTGCTGCGATGCCGGTGATGGAAGGCAAGTGTCAGTTGTTCAAGGAATTCGGCGGCGTCGATGCATTCCCGATTTGTCTGAATACAAAAGATCCGCACGAGATCGTTCAGACGATCAAGAATATTTCCGTCGCTTTCGGCGGCATCAATCTCGAAGACATCTCGGCTCCGCGATGCTTTGAGATAGAAGACCGGCTGAAAGAAGAACTCAACATTCCCGTCTTTCACGACGATCAACACGGAACAGCAGTTGTTGTACTGGCGGCGCTTATCAATGCCCTAAAGATAGTCGACAAAAAGATGGAGGACATCAAGGTCGTCGTCAACGGCATCGGAGCTGCCGGCGTTGCGTGTTCAAAGATCGTCATGGCCGCCGGCGTTAAAAATATCATCGGCTGTGACACGACCGGTGCGATCTATCCCGGACGCAAAGAGAATATGAACTGGGTCAAGGATTGGTACGCACGCAATACTAATCCCGATGGTGAAAAAGGTAGTGTTCACGAGGTGATCAAGGGAGCCGATGTCTTCTTTGGACTATCAGCACCCGCCGCCATCACTGTCGACGATCTAAAGAATATGTCAAAAGACCCGATCGTTTTTGCTATGGCAAATCCTACGCCTGAGATCATGCCCGAAGACGCCGAAGGCCACGTCGCCGTTATGGCAACCGGCCGCTCGGACTATCCGAACCAGATCAACAACGTCCTCTGCTTCCCGGGCATCTTTCGTGGTGCACTAAATTGCCGCGCCTCACGTATTAACGAGGCGATGAAACTCGCCGCCGCCAACGCTATTGCCGATATTATCGGCCCCGACGAACTGCACCCGGACTACATCATTCCGTCCGTTTTCGACCGCCGAGTAGGCGAGGCGGTCGCCGACAAGGTAGAGGAAGCAGCATACGCTTCGGGTGTCGCCCGACGTCATCGTTCAACGTCGGAATCGGAGTTCTAAGCCGACTTCCACGGACGAACAGCATATTTTGCGGTTCGAAGAAACGACAGAATTCTTACATTCACACAAGGTTTATTCTGTTAGTATGTCTGAGGATCGCACTGTCGTGATAAAAGCACACCTAAACTCGTTATCCGTCGAAGAGCTGGCGAACACAATTACCCATGGTTTGGGGCTTGTGCTTAGCATCATCGGCTTCGTTGTGCTTGTCATACTGACAGGCGTTCGAGGTCATGCACT
>CAZGSC010000026.1:0-26220 GCA_964528325.1 uncultured Chloracidobacterium sp.
GCACGCTGGCGTGTAAGACTACCTGGACATCTGGAAAGGGGCAGGAGTATATGCTCTGGAACAATGTCGAAAGTAAACCTTACGGTTCCTATCCGCTTGCATGGGATCTCAATTTGTTGAGTCTGCTAGACGGACAGAATTGGGGCGAGGAGAACGGTCAGCCAGTTTATAAAGGCAGCACGATCTTTGAGTCGGCACCCGCAGGCGAACGTGTTCTCGGCTGGCGGCCGGAGTCAGAAGATTACGCATATCCTAACGTTGGCGAAGATGACTGTGCCGGCGGCATCGAACATGGTGCAAGTCTGGAAATACCGCACGCCATGTCGTGGTTTTATTACCTCGCTCGCATCTGCAATCACTGCACTTATCCGGGATGTTTAGCATCGTGTCCGCGCGGTTCGATCTACAAACGGCCCGAGGACGGCATTGTTCTTGTCGATCAGGGCCGTTGTCGCGGCTACCAGGAGTGTGTCCGCGGATGTCCTTATAAAAAGGTCTTCTTCAACCCGATGACTTCGACCTCGGAAAAGTGCATTGCGTGTTTCCCGAAGATCGAGCAAGGCCTGTCACCGCAGTGCTTTGCGAACTGCATCGGAAAGATCCGTGTCGCTGGCTTCATCAATACGCCGGACAAGGCAGAAGCTGACAATCCGATCGATTACCTCGTCCATATCAAAAAGGTCGCGCTGCCGCTCTTCCCGCAGTTCGGTCTCGAGCCGAATGTCTATTACATTCCGCCGATACATGTGCCGACCGCCTTTACAAAACAGATGTTCGGCCCCGGCGTTGATAAGGCAGTCGAAGTATACCGCAATGCCCCGAATGACAAGGATCTCACGAGCCTATTAGGGCTATTCGGTTCGACCGAAGCGATCATGAGGAAATGGAAGAGGAACGGTGACACAGCGATAGGAATGGACGAGAACGGAAAGGAACTGGTCAATGTGCCCTTTAAGGAACCGATCCATATTCGTCCCGCTTACGACCAGCTCTATCAGATCACGCGTACCAATTGTCCGTGAGGAGGTTACAGATGCGATTTTTCATACCGTTGATAATTTTTAGTTTGTTAATGGCCCCAGCCTGCAAAAAAGTACAGACGCCCACGCCCGAGGTCAACGTTGCTCAGGTAAAGGAGATAACGCTTGACCCGAATGCCGCGGTTTGGGATGCAGTTCCACTGCACGCGTCAAAAATGATACTCCAGGATCTGGTAGAACCGCGTTTGATGGAACCATCCACGCCTGAGGTGCAAGTCAAGGCCATTACGAATGGCACTGAGATAGCGTTCCGGGTCGAATGGCCCGACGAAACCCAGAATGACATGCCCGGACCGAAGAAATTCAACGACGGATGCGCTGTGCAGCTGCCCGCACGCATCGATTCAAACGTTCCCGCACCCCAGATGGGCGAGGCCGGTAAGAATGTCGAGATCTCATTCTGGCGGGCCGATTGGCAGGCGATAGTCGAGGGGCGCGCTGATGACATCAACGCGATCTATCCAAATGCATCTATCGACCATTATCCCGCAGAAGCAAAATCACTAGAAAACAACCCGCAAGCCCAGGCCGAAGCTGCTCTGAGATATGCGCCGGCACGAGCCCTGGGAAATCGCCGTGCTGGGCCGCGCGATCAACCTGTCGAGGACCTGATCGCCGAAGGTCCGAGCACACTGTCACCGGCACCGAGCGCTGTCTCAAAGGGTAATGGTGTAAAAACAAAAAAGGGTTGGGCTGTTGTCATATCACGGCCGCTGCCAATTGGTTTTTCAGCCACAACGCCATCGCAGATTGCTTTTGCGGTATGGGAAGGTTCGCATACCGAAGTTGGTGCGAGAAAAATGAGGACCGGCTGGGTTCCGCTTATCCTTAAATAAATTTTGGAATAATTGGCGATGACTTACATCAAGGATCTCAAAAACGTGCATCTGCTCATCGACGAGATGTTCTTTGACCATCAGAAAGCACTTCTTCATTTTGAGTTTGATAAAGCTCTAACTTTGCTTGAAATGTATCAAACAACATTGATCCGTCACATGCAGGATGAGGAGTTAATTCTGCTACCGGTCTATGCTGAGCGTGCTGCATTTTCAAGTGCCGGCGCGCCAAAACTTTTTTTTGATGACCACAAAAAAATGCGGTCGTTTGTCGAGCTATTTATTGAAAAGACCGCCGAATTGAAACAGCAGCCGAACATAGACAAGGCAATATTACTGCTTCTCGATCGCGAGGCTTTTTATTTGCGGCTTTGCAGCCATCACGATAAGCGTGAGACGGATTTCCTCTATCCGATCTTGGAGGAGATCCTTACCGATTTTGAAAAGCGTGACCTTCTGTCGCGGATCGATCTCAAGGCTGAAACTGCATCTGTCGAACGCCGACATAAAAGTAAGTAACTAACTGTTGGCTCGTGGAGTGTGAGGGAAAGATTATGGAAACAACTATTGCATCAAAAAAAATTCTCGTTGATGCGACTGAATGGCGTCTCATCAGCCTGCTTTTTGATTGTCCGACCGGCGATTGGTTTACGCAGGTCGAAATGCTTGGGGAACAAGTTTCCGACAAGCACCTGAAGCGAGCAGCAAAGGCTGCCCAAAAGGAAGCTTCCGAGGGGCTTTTTCATTCTATATTCGGTCCGGGTGGGCCCGCTCCCGGGCGTGAGGTGAGCTATCGTGGTTGGGTACAGCCTGGATATATGTTGTCCGAACTCTCTAGTTTTTACGACGCGTTTTCATATAAGCCGGCGACTCACGAAGTTCCCGATCACGTTGCGGTCGAAACTGGTTTTGTCGCGTACCTGCGGTTGAAAGAGATATTTGCTTTGGAATGCTCGGATCCAGAGAGTGCGGATGTCACCGCCAGGGCGTCAAAGACCTTTATTGACGAACACTTAACGAAGTATGCCGAGCAGATGTCTAAGATTCTCGCCAACTCCGGAATAGAGTATTTATCGCTCGCCGGCGCAGCCTTGTTCAAACGGGTCGGAAAGGATAAAGACAAGGAACTGCAACGTTTTCTGCCGGTACTCGAGAACGATGAGGAGGATGTCGCATTTGAATGCGGCCTAACCTAAGAGTTAATTAGATACTTGCATAGTATCCGACGACCAGACAGAGAACGGTCAAGCTTCCGTAGACAACCTCTGCAATACCTATCTTAATTGCCTTGACCTTTTTGCGATACGACGAAAGGCCGATCGAGCATCTGGTCAGCAGAACAGAAAACATTAAGATCATCATATAAGGACTCAGTCCTTTGACCGCCAAGACGAGAACAATTGCTGCCCCAAATATATGTGCGGAGACCGGCATTATCACTGAATACTTTTTACCCTTTTCGAGGTTGAGGCGATTTCTGACATAGATTATCGATGTGATGAATCGGATAGACATGACCGCCCATAGGGCAAATGCCTTCGGATAATCCCATCCGTCTGCCAACACGATTACTGCGATCGACGAAGAGATGGCAACTGATCCGATAATTTCGGCAAAGAGTTGTCGTGAATTACGTGTTGCATCACAGTAGATCTGATACGCAACAAATGGAATGACGAGTGCAAAAGGAACAAAACTCTCAGGCCGGACATACAAAATACATCCAATTGCTCCCGCACAAAGGACCGCCGCATAGGCAAATACAAATTTGAATGCCAACGCGGTCTGAGGCAATTGTCTCGCGGACTTTCCGCCGGAGAGAATTACCTTTAGCGGTTGGCGTAAGAGGAACGTTCCAATTACGAGCGTTGCGACCCATGTTGACGCTGTAGATGGCGCGATCACAATACCGGCGACAAGAGGTTCTATCAAGAATCCCCAAGACCCGTGTTCAACCGGCAATGCGACGGCTTTGGCACGAATCTTGGGGTATCGGCCGATCGGGGGTGACTGTAATAACATCTGCATCAATGAACGGAAGGTGAAAACGCCTTCTGCTCCATTTCTACAGCACGCGGAAAGAGAAGATTGTTCTCCAAGTGAATATGCTGATGCAAATCGCGTTCAAGCTCAGAAAGGCGATGGTATAAAGCCGTAAAACTCGGACATGCTCCTTCCGGTAATGTGTAATCGTTCGAGATCGCTCGCATTTTCATTAATAACTCACCGACCTCCTCGTGTTCCATCCTCATCATACGGACCGGATTTAGAACTGATCCGAATGGCGACGGCGATATCATGAGCTGCTTCGAAAAGTTTTTTTCAAGTTCCTCAATATACGGAAACAAAACCATTTCCTCTTTGATAAGGTGCGGTCCCAGGTCGTCGCAAACCGCCTGCAACAGATCTTTTAGCTCAAATAGATTCGGATAATGTTCGCCATGGCGGCTAGCAACCTTTTCCATTAGCTGTGGCAACTGTTCAAGTTCCTGCTTGGTGTAAGTGTGGTGCTTGTCCTGAATGTAGTCCAGTAATTCACATAGGGTAGTATCCGAAAGCCAATCAAGCTCCTCGTTACCTAATATCTCTACGACGCTGTCTATCTTCTGCATAACAGCTTCGGGGTTGGCTCCGACATTACGGCAAGCCTCGTCGAATAGCGTGTTTCCATGGCAGCAATAATCTATCTTGAACTCCTCAAAGACCCTCGTCGTTATGGGCATTTCAAGAGCTATTTCGCGAACCGTCTTACCTTGCAAATTTTGCATCGATAGATCCTCCATATTCATATTCTAAAGCTATTATCGTGGGACGTGAGATCAATAAATATGATTTGAGTCATGTTCGGAAATTACCACAAAGGTCTAACAAACTTCGTCACCTTTAGGATGCGGGTATCGATCCGACTGATCTTCATCATTGTGTGCATTAAGACAAACAAAATCCTTTTCTATCAAAAATTTCAATTCGGTGTGATCGTCCAATGTTTGTCTTCCCTCAATGCCTACCTCGTCACTTTCAACCCATTGGCTGACAAGTAATTCCGGAACACGGACCGTAATTTTCCCGTTAACAAACGAACCGAAAAACTCGTTTGCAGATGTTTTTTCAAGCGCGTAAGAAAAATCGCTCTGTCCAGATCCAAAATTCATGGCTGCTTCAATTTTGCCAGTATGGCCTAAAGAATTAACCTCCGATCTGCCCAAACGAAAACGCAGCAGGTTTCCTCTGATCCTAAGTTTCATAAGCAATTCCTCAACAATTGGCAATACAACTAAAACCTATCACGTGGGGAAAAAGTGAATTATGATCCAAATCACTTTTAGATCCATTTTGAATATGGTTATCGAACAAATTGGCGTAGATGCTCGGTCGTTTCCAAAAAGATCCGTCCGCGTATGATCTTAAGATACCCTCTATCTTCAAGTTTGCGGATGACACGGATAGTGGTCTCGAGCGAGAGTCCGGACATTTCAGCAATATCCTGCCTACGATGAGATATCTTCTTTATTTCGTTGTCTTTGACCTCTCCGGCCAATCTCAACAATACGCTCGCAACGCGATGTTCTGCAGAAGGTGTGGCCAATATCTGCACGGTGTCGGCCCTGTCACGGAGAATTCCGCACATCCGGCTCATGACAATAGAAGAAAATTCATCTGAGGACTTCATCAAATCCAGAAAATCCGGGCGCGGGAGCAGCAGCAACTGGCTCTCCTCGATCGCAACCGCCGTTGCGGGAAATCGTTTGCCGTCTAGAGCCGGTGGAATGGCGAATATTTCGCCCGACTGAAAAACACCCAGAATAACCTCTTTTCCTACCTCCGGATAGCGAACCATTTTTACTTTTCCGGTTAGAACGATAGGCAAAAATGTTGCTTCTTCGGCCTCGGAAAAAATCAACTCATTCGCAGAGAATATTTTTCTGAGACCTAATTTCATTAGTGTCAGGTTCAAGTCCTGACCAAGATTCTGTAATAAAGCATCCATTCAACTGACCATTTTCTTACGATTAAATATCTGCTGTCTATTATCGTCTCAATTTGCAACTTAATATTTTCATTTTATGACAAGAATCATAAACGCATTTATCAAAACCTGATAATGATTACAGTTAGAACCGTTGAAATTGAGGTAACACAATGAGAATACCCGTAAAAGTCGTTTTGGTCATTCTATGGATTGCAATATTGACTATCGTTGGTTCGGCTCAAAATGGCGGCCAGCCAACCCTGGACGATTTACAAAAGCGGATCGTTGAGCTTGAAGTCCAACTCAGAACCCTCACTGTGGAAATTTCTAATATAAAAGAAGCCAATAAAGTGTCAGCCGCTACACAAAATAACTCGACAGGCACGCCTAGTTTGGCCGCATCTAAGACGTCTGTAGAACCAGTTGCGAAAAAAGAACCTGACAGTTCAAAGAAAAAAGACTTGGGCATAGATATTGGCAGCGCCCGACTTACGCCGTACGGAACGATCTATTTCAACGCGTTCGGTAATAGCGGCGGCACTAACAACGCTGACGTTCCCATTTTTGCTACCTCTAACGGAAGCGGCAATGTTAGCGCCAGCGTTCGACAGACCCGACTCGGCCTAAAGCTTGACGGTGCAAAGGTCGGTAATGCACGGCTTGGTGCGGTTGTCGAAGGGGATTTTTTTGGCGGTTTCCCTTCCGTCGGGATCGGTGAAAATTTCGGGATCTTCCGAGTCCGGCTTGCATATGCTCGGTTAGACTGGGAACGAACATCGGTAACGGCTGGCCAAGACTGGATGGTTTTTGCACCGGTAAATCCCACATCGATGGCCGCTGCGGGAAACCCCCAAATGGGCGCTGCAGGCAACAACTGGGCGCGACTTCCCCAGGTGAGGATCGAACAAAAGCTCGGAGATCACATCACATGGCAAGGTGCTTTGCTCGAGCCCCAAACAGGTGATTTCGCAACGAATGCTGCGTTTGTTATCCAGCCTACGAGTGGAGCATCTTCCAGGGTTCCGTTTTTTCAAAGCCGAATCGCTTTTTCGGAAAAAAAATGGTTCGGCACAAAAAAACCGGGAACAATTGGCCTTTCCGGACAATACGGTCATTCGAGAGTTTTTACAGGCTCGACCAATGTTCGTAACGATATTGAATCTACCGGTGTTGCACTCGACTGGAACTTTCCACTCACGGAACGGGTAAATATCTCTGGCGAAGCGTTTTTCGGACGCAATCTTGGGGGTTTCCAGGCCGGCATTTTTCAGAGCTATAACAACGATTTTGCATATCGCATTGGCACGTCACTTATCGCCGGTGGCGTTCGCTCTATCGGAACGCAGGGGGGTTGGACGCAGATCACATTTACACCTCCAGTTCTCCATAACCGGCTCGGCATTTACGGCTCAGTCGGTATTGACGATCCGAACAACAAGGATCTGGTCAGCATTTCGCATCGCGACTGGCGAACGCGAAATCTCGTTTTTGCCGGCGATCTAATATACAAATTCACCCAGCAATTTTCGATCGGGGCTGAGATCAGGCGGCTTCAGACAAACTACTTCTATAGCAATCGTCAAAATGCGAACCACGTAAATCTCGGCGCGTCGTACACATTTTGATATTTTTCTTAGTGACGTGATCTCTATCGAAGGTTATATGCTTGCGCGAGGCGAAAGCCAGCGTATGAGAGACTTAGCTGTTCAGTGGAGAGTTTAAGTATAATGATTCTGGAATGCTCATAGTTCATTTCACGCATTGACTAAGCCGAGGAGGCCACTCACTCATGATCACCGCGAGAATTAACGGCCAAGATGTAATTTTCCCTGAGGGCTCGAGCGTGCTGCAGGCTGCACATCTTGCGGGCATTGAGATCCCAGCGCTATGTAACGATCCCCGCTTGAAGCCATGTGGAGCGTGTAGAGTATGCTCGGTCGAGGTTAAGGGAGGATCCCATCCTGTGGTTTCATGCATGACCGAACTCAAGCGGGGAATGGAAGTTGAAACTCACACGACTGAGATCGAGAAGGCGCGCAAAATGAATTTGCGGATGCTGGCTCAGAAATATCCTGCTCGATCGTTCATTGAATTTCCAGACAAACCATTTCATAAACTTGCACGGGAATACGGGCTCAGTAAAGATGACTTCCTAGGCGAGCAAGATCCAGAATTAGCCGACGACTCACACCCCTACATTCACGTCGATATGTCCAATTGTGTCGACTGTTATCGTTGTGTTCGAATTTGTGACGAAGTGCAGGGCCAATTTGTTTGGCAGATCATGAATCGCGGCAACGCAACACAGATCGTTCCTGATTCAGGTACAACATTGCTGGATAGCTCCTGCGTCAGTTGCGGTGCATGCGTTGACACGTGTCCGACCGGGGCGCTTGAAGATAAATCCATACTGACGTCAGGGGTACCGACATCATGGACCAAGACGGTTTGTCCCTATTGCGGAACGGGCTGTGAAATGAATGTTGGGACATTGGGCGGAAAGGTCGTTAAGGTAGAACCTGCACATGATACACCCGTAAGCCGTGGCCACCTCTGCGTCAAAGGACGCTACGCTTTTGATTTTGTTGATTCCGGCGACCGTATTACAGAACCGATGATCCGCCGCAACAATGAGTGGCAACGCGTTTCATGGGAAGAAGCGATCGCCTTCACTGCGAAGCAACTCACCGACATTATTGAGCGGAATGGAAAAGACAGCATTGGTGTTTTGGGTTCGGCGCGGGCAACAAATGAAGAGAACTATCTCATTCAGAAATTTGTCCGTGTGGTTCTCGGAACTAATAATGTCGACTGTTGTGCCCGCGTCTGTCACACCCCATCGGCGGCGGCCATGAAAATGATGCTGGGAACAGGCGCGGCTACCAATTCCTTCACCGATATAGAGCTCGCGAGGACAATGCTGATCTGCGGCGCAAATCCAACCGAGAATCATCCTATAGTTGGCGAGCGGATGAAACAAGCTGTTCTTAAAAACGGTACAAAGCTCATCATAATAGACCCCCGCCAGATCGAGCTCGTAAAATACGCTGACATACACTTGCAGCTGCGCGCCGGCACAAATATTTTGCTTTTGAATGCCATCGCCCACGCAATAATCGACGAAGAATTATTCGACAAAAGTTTTGTAGAAGATCGTGTTTTGGAATTTGAGGAATTTCGCACTTTTGTCGGCGACTATTCCCCGGAAAAAGTCGCAGATCGATGTGGCGTTGACGCAAAACTAATTCGCCAGGCAGCCAGAATGTACGCTACGGAAAAGCCTTCGATGGCTTTTCACGGACTCGGCATCACCGAACATGTGCAGGGGACAGAAGGCGTCATGTGTATTATCAACCTTGCCCTGCTCACTGGAAATCTTGGAAAGCGCGGAACAGGCGTTAATCCACTGCGAGGGCAAAATAATGTGCAGGGAGCAGCACAGATGGGATGTGACCCCGGTATTCTAACGGGTTCGATTTCGATCAATGACGGCCGAGATCTATTTGAAAGCGTTTGGGATTCTAACGTACCGGTCGAAAAGGGTCTGAGCCTCATGCAAATGGTGGATGCGGCAAGAGACGGAAAACTCAAGGCTCTCTGGACGGTTGGATACGACGTTTTTCTAACCAATGCTAATGCGAACGAAACAGAAAAAGCCATGCGTTCAATTGACCTTGTTATCATTCAAGATATGTTTTTGAATGAGACCGCGCGCGAATTTGGCAGTGTCTTTTTTCCCGTGGCATCCTCTTTTGAGAAAGACGGTACGTTTATGAATGCCGAACGACGAGTTCAGCGCGTAAGAAAAGTCATCGAGCCGCGCGGCAGTTCGAAAACCGACTGGGAGATCGTCTGCGATCTGGCACGGGCGATGGGCAAACATCAATTTTTCGATTTTCAATCGGCTGAAGAGATTTGGGATGAGGTTCGCGCCGTCTGGCCGGATGCAAGAGGGATCACATACGAACGCATCGAGGAAAATGGGCTGCAGTGGCCGTGCTTTAGTGGCGACGATGCCGGAACGGAAGTTTTGCACATCGACACTTTTGGCAAGGCTGAACGCACAGAACTACGCAGGATCAAGTATCGGCCGACGCCGGAGATCGTTTCTGATGAGTTTCCCCTTCTTTTGACAACGGGAAGATCGCTTTATCATTTCAACGCCGGAACCATGACCTGCCGAACCCCTAACTCGGAGTTGCGCCCAACGGATCTATTGCTGATGAACCCTGTTGACGCCGAAAAACTAGATCTGGAAAATGGCGAATCTGTACGTCTATCCAGCCATTATGGAGAAGCAATGCTGCCCCTGCAATTCAGCTCTAGTGTTAAGAAGGGAGAACTTTTTGCTACATTTCACACGGCTGAGATCTTTTTGAACCGCATTACTTCCCCAAATCAGGACCGTTATGTTCGCGCACCGGAATACAAGGTTTTAGCAGTACGGGTCGATAAGTTGTCCCGAAGCAATACGCAATAGTTGGAATTAGGAAAGTCGGGCGCATCGATATTTCACACACCGGCTCCGCATCGCGAATTTACGACCACAACAAGAGCAAGAACGGATTTGTTGAGCAAAAAAGCCGGCCCTACACCATAGATGCAGGACCGGAGAAAAATCTGAAAGTTTACTGTCGTTGAATATCCTAACCGGCTGAAACAGCTATGTTTTTCGGCGCTGACTTGCCAATTTTTGGAAGTGAGATATTTAGCATTCCATCCTTGATCTCAGCCTTTGCGTCCTCAACTTTAACCGCTTCGGGCAACGTCATCTGTCGGAAAAAGCGATTGCTCCGAAAATCGCTGTAAAAGACGTTCTCATCCTTTTTTTCCTCGCGGGCTTCTATCTTACCGCTGATCATTAGAGTGTTGTCCTTGACGCTGATCTCGACCTCTTCGGGCTTGAAGCCGGCAACATCCGCCAAAATCTTGAGGGTTCCATTCTGTTCTTTGATCTCAACAGGAACAAAACGCAGTATGTCAGATTCCGCCCTGAACCAGTCTTCGACCTCATGTCCAAACTCTCCGCCTCGGGCCCGAAAGAAATCAAACGCCCTATTAGTGGTTTCCATTGAAATATCTGCAAACCGCTCAAACATCTTTTCTGCCTCAACAAAGAATGGAACTCTACTTTCATCAAAGGCCTTTGGTTTGCTGATCTTGCCTTCGGCAGCTCTCGCTAAATTCGTGGTTTTATCTTTCTCCTTCATAATTAATACCTCCTTACTTTCATTCCTTTCGGCAAGCGCAAAAGCACTTGCTCAGCGCATTTATCTTGCAATGCGCGTGCCGTAGGTTTTTCAACCTTGAGTCGCTAGAATAGTCCGCAAAACCCTGGCTTCAACCCCGTGGAAAAATGAGCGAGACCCATCGATGTGTGGAAAAAACCGCAGAAAATGCGGTTATATTCGCGCTAGGTAGAGGCAAACTCTAAAACGAATATCGGAGTACAAACTGCATACTTCGCGGTTGTCCCTGGATGGAAGAGAAGTTTGTAAAGTTTGCCGGCGCTTCGGTGGAGTTTTGCGGATCGATTTCGACGCTATTTCCAGTAATATTCCCCATTTTTTGGGTGTTGGCGACGTTAAAAACTTCCCAACGGAATTGGAGTTTATGGTTTTCCCAAGGCAGTTCAAAAGTTTTGCCCAATCCCATATCAAGCACCCAATAGCCTGGGCGGCGAAAAACGTTGCGTTCTCCGGATTCGCCCGGATATGCATTGCGAAAACTGCGATAGGCTTCCAGGGTGTTGCATCCGAATAAGCTTCCGCCGCGTGTCGGACACGTTTGGACGTTGGCGGTGCGGGTTGTGTAGCTATTAATAACCCAATTAGTCGTCCATCTGATGTCTTCCCTCGGAGCAGAGATCGGGAGGCCAGAGTTGAAGCGGAAAATTCCCGACAATTGCCAGCCGCTTATAAGCAGGTCGGCGACTCTATTGACGCTGCCTAAGGTTGATTCACCACGTCCAAAAGGCAATTTGAGGATGGCGTTGGCGTTGACGATGTGGCGCATATCGAAATCCGATGGGGCATACAGATCTTCCTGCCGGAATGAATTGGTGATCGTGCTCTGACCGTTAACATTTACTGATTGCAAGCCGGAGCCATCATCTTCCGAGCGAGAATATGTGTAGTTGAGATCCATCGTCAGCCGCGAACCCAGTCTTTGGCGAACCGAAAATACTAAGCCTTGGTAGTCAGACCGTCCGACCGTGCTCCAGGCACTATATGTGCCGTATTGCGGTTGATAGTAAATATGCTGTCCGGGAAAACGGCTGGACAACAGCGATAGGTTGAGCTGCGCCGTTGTCCAATCTGTCGGGTTGCCCCCACAGCCGCTAAATGCCATCGCATAGACAGCTTGCGTTTGGTTATAACCGGCACTGCACCCCAAAAGCGTGGATAGATTGGCCGGAAACAAATTGGCAAAATACGGAATTTGCTGGATCTGCGAAACAGCCGTGCCCTGCTGTCGCAAAATTTCTAATTGGGTCGCAGCCGTATACCAATCCATTCCAGACTGTGTATCCGTAAAATTGGCGATTTGCGCAGCATCACGCGGGAGCAGCAGATTTCGCGCTTTTCGTCCAATATACGACGACGAAACGATCAACTTGCCAGGTAGAGTGCGCTCATAGGTCAAACTCCAACTGTAATTGATCGGTGCGACCAGATTCTCATCAAATCCGCCTTCGATCGGGGTTGCCAGATCTCGCATCGGGGCTTGACGCGGAAAGGTGAGATTGCCCGTCGGGATAGTTATGTTAGGCAAATTTCGTATGCTTTGATCAAATCCGGTGAACAACGGCGCGACGTTGGTCGTCAGATTGTAAGTGTTAGCGGGTATCTCCTGAGCTGACGCAAAGCCCAAAAGGTTGTTATAGTCAAAACTCACCGCCAATTGCTGTCCAAAATAATCGTTCGTTACGGCAAACCCGCCGCGAATGACCGATTCGTTGTCCCTGCCCATCAGCCTGCCAAAAAGGTTTTCGCCGAAATCCGGCGACCACGCAACGGCAATGCGCGGCTGAAAATTATTCTTGTCCCATTTGTATAGCGAAGACCTGCCGTTTACTTTGCCGGAAAGGTCCAAGACGATCGGCTCGTTATATGGCGTACCGTTTGCCGCACCCTCGGCACGCCGCCGAAGGATCTCGCTCAGTGCGATAGTGGGTTTGACTTCGTAGCCGTTTGCTTCGTAAACCGGACGGCTCAACCCGTAGCGCGCTCCGCTGGTGAGAGTAAGATTCGGACGGATCTTCCAAATATCCTGCATGTAGAGATCGTATTCCTCCGTCCTAAATTCGCGCTCGTTCGGGGTTCCCGATGGCTGCAGTGAACCATCGCGCCGGAAATTAAAGTCTGCAGCATAAAACGGAAAACGTCCGATAGCCGCTGTCACTGCACGCAAAACGCCCTGACGGTTTGCACTGGTAATTTGATAACCAAATGTGTTTGATAGATACGTGTTGATCGGACCGACAACCGAACCGTTTGGATAATAACCGGGAACAGTCGCCGCAAAATCATATGCACTGGCAAAATCCTGCTGCCGGTTGCGAACGAGGCGAATATTTGTTCCGAACTGGAAAGTGTGGCCTCGCCAGATCCGGGAAACGTCATCGGTGATGTTTTGGACCGGTATGACCCGCGAAAGAGTCCGTCGGAACAGACGCGGAAAATAGACGGCGTTAAAACCGATCTCATTATCGGCTGAATCGCCCTGATTCGAAAAAGCATCACGAGTCAAACCGTAGCGGAAATTATTGACGAGATTATTGTTGATCGTCCAACTATGGCCGATCACAAATCCGAAAGGGTGCTGCCAGGCAGTTGGTGCCGGAGTGTCGGGAAATTGAGGGGCCGACGTTTCAGTATCGTTAATATAATTTACGCGAAAGAACGACTGTTGCTTGGCTGAGAGATTGAAGTCCAGCCGCAAAATGTGCGAATTATTTTTGATCCTATTGTCGGAGTTAAATCGGAAACCAGCGGTGTTCAGGCCGTCACCGATCTCAAAACTGTTTGCCGAATAACGGGCGGCGGCATCGGCAAAAACCGCCAACGCCAATGGGTTGCAGCCGTTTGTGTTTGGGAAGACCGTCGTAATCTGCAAGCAGTTGAGTGAAGCCATTTGTCCGGTCGTTGTGCGAAAGCGAATAATGCCTTGTCCTAAATTTGATAATGGCACGTTGCGCAAGGCAGTAGCGCCGCGAGTCGTGAGTTCGCCTTCATAGCTGTAAAAAAAGAAGACTCGATCTTTCCAAACAGGGCCGCCAATTGCTCCCCCGAAAACATTTCTGTCAAGTTTTGGGCGTTCGACCCCGGAGCGATTGTTAAA
Source organism: uncultured Chloracidobacterium sp. (assembly GCA_964528325.1). Lineage (GTDB taxonomy): Bacteria > Acidobacteriota > Blastocatellia > Pyrinomonadales > Pyrinomonadaceae > OLB17. Next base: position 14,190 of record CAZGSC010000026.1, read on the forward strand.
AAAATCATTCGCCGTCCAACCGGTTCTGCGTCCGGTCAAAAAGAGGGAGCCGCGTAAATGATTAGTTCCGCCTTTTGTAACGAGGGAAATTTGCGCGCCCGATGAACGTCCTTGCGAGGCATTGGGGTTAGTTGTTGTCAGGCGAAATTCCTCGATCGCCTCAGCATTCAAACGCAGTACAGGACTAAATATGTTGTTGGTTTGCGCATTGTTGATATCAACGCCGTCAAGCGTGATGTTTGCTTGATCGCTCCGTCCACCGGCGACATAGCCAAACCGCGTCACGCCCGGCTGCAGCGTCAAGAGATTGATGACATCGCGAGCTTCAGTCGGAAGCTGCGTGACCTGAACGGAATTAAATGAATTGCCGATCGTCGCGTCCTGCGTGTTAAGCAACGCTTCGACAGTACCACTTTGTACACTTACCGTTTCGTTGATATTTCCGACCTCCAAAACAACGGGAATTTCTAACGGTGTGTCAACCAAAGCTCGAATGTCCGATCTGATAAGTTTTTTGAAACCACTCATTTCAATTTCCATACGATAAATTCCGGGTTGAAGGGTTGGAAATGAAAATGTCCCGTTTGTATTGGTAGTTGCGGTCCTGATGAAACCTCTTTCAGAGTCTGCTAAAGTGACTATTGCTCCGAGTACAACTTTGCCCCGTTGGTCAAAAATCGTTCCGCCGACTGATGTTGTACCCGATTGCGCGACCGTAAGCCCGGAAAGAAGAGCCATAAAAAGAACGACAACCAGGAGTCGGAAAACATTTTCTCTGGACATATAGGAGTTCATGGTTTTGTTTGTCATTAGTCAGTTGGTCTCACATAACAAAACTATTGGCTTATACCGACTCGCCTGACCAATTCATCGAAACGCGGATCGCCCCGGATAGAATCGAGCACAGGGTCGATATTCAGCATTGCCATCTGAAACTGGCGGCTCTCAAAAGTTTTATTTAGGTAATGGAATGCTTGTTCTTTATCGCCCAAATATATGCATAACCTCGCAGTGGCGTAAAAATTCGCGCGTGGCTTTTGTTCCTCAAGTTTGCTTTGCTCTAGCGCTTTGCGCCAGATCCCCGGCATGCCCTCCGTCTCGTAGATCCTCTTATATTCGTCAACATCTTCATCATTGTTGGCTGTCATCATTTTGATCTTCGTGTCAAAGGCCGAATCGTAGTCACCTTTCATTTCATATGCAAGCCATAGTTGGCCCCATACCGAAGGGACTTCGTCATCGAGTTCCAGGGCTCTCTTAAACTGTGCGATCGACTCATCATAGCGACGGGCATAATACAGTATCCGTCCGCGGTCGCGGCTATACATCACAGTGCCGGGCGAGATCGTTTGGGCCGTTTCGATCTCAGTCAAGGCCTGATCAAAACGGCCTCGATAACATGACAATAAGGCATACCCCCAATGTGCAAGGTCGTGATTTGGCTCCAATTCGATAGCGCCGAGGAGATCTTTTTCCGCCGCGTCAAAATTCCACTCAACAGAAAAGCCAATAATGCCGCGCACCGCATAGGCCTCGGCAACATTTGTGTCGAGTTCGAATGCTTTCCTGACAGACTCTCTTGCCTTTTCGGCCATTGGGCCGCTGCCCTTAAAACCTCCTGCAAAATGGTAAGCGAGAGCCAGGCGAGCATATGCTTGTTCAAAGTTTGGATCAAGCGTTACTGCCTGTTCGAGGGATTCAATCGCTTTTTTGGTATCTTCACCACCGCGTTGGACTGCCAGACTTTTACCGTGCAGATAAAGCCTATAGGCTTCCTCGTTGGCCGTGCCGCGCTTTGCCGCCGGAACATCGGACGAAGCGGAAAATCGTGCGAGCAGCATATTTCCGACCTCGCCAGCGATGGCGTCTTGCGTGGCAAATAGTGTCGCCGCGTCCTTTTCGCCCTTGTAGGATCCTTCGATCTGTCCAGTAGATACATTAAAAAGCTGAGAGGTTATGCGGATCGTTCCTGCTGCCAATTGGTAATTCGACGCCAGGACATAATCGACACTAAGCTGCCGGCCGGCCGCGAGCGGATCTTGATCGATATCCGTAAAGCCGCGCGTCGCACTCAAATGCCGAACGACCAATCCTTTGCTCGTGCTGAGTTTCAGAATCAAAGATTCAGGAATTCCCAGTTCAAAGATCGGCTCGCGGTTCTCAACAGCGACTGGTGTCAACGGCAAAACCGCGATCGATCTGGTCTTTGCTGAATTTGCGGCGCCGCCCGGCCAGAAGTTGAATGAGAGAAGGAGTATCAGAGAGATCGCGGTCGCAAAACCGATTGAGAAAAAAACCACACGCACTGGGTTTTTCTCATTAACGGGTAAGCCGGCCGCCGGAATGTCACTCGGAGTCGCTGTAGGTTCATATGTACCGATAGTGTCTGGAAATTCAGCCTCGGGTGGATCGGATATTTCGAGTTTATCGATATGCCGTTCAGTCGGTTCGCTTTCTTCGGCAACTTCCGCCACAAAACGGTAGCCTTTCGTTGCAACCGTCTCGATAAACTTGTTTCCGCTCTCGTTCTCGCCGAGAGTTCTGCGAAGCGTGTGAATGATCCGCGCAATATTCGCTTCCTCGACGAATGAATCGGCCCAAATTTTTTTTAGCAATTCCTCCTTTTCAACCAAATGACCGCTTTGCTCGACAAGCAATGCAAGCACATCAAATGCCTTTGGCGTCAACGAAACTGGTCGTTCATTACACAGTAATTGACGCTCCGCTATGTTGAGACGGAACGACATAAACCGGTAAGAATGTTTCGTTTCACCTGTCATTTCGCTCTCGGAGAAATTTAGGAGAAAACCAGGATATTTTTCCAAAGACATCGCAACCTCCAACGATCTACCGTGTAATCGCACGGTGCAGAACGTCGGCTGTTGAAAGCTTTTGGGTTATTCGCAAATTCTTACCTATAGTAACACAGCCGTCTCTGCACCGGGCAAGAAAAAAGGAGGTCAAAATGAAAAGTAAAACTGTTTTAACGATGCTCGTGACAATTATTATTCTTTTAGCAGCAGCCCCAATGCCGATCACTTCTCAAACGGTGAAAAACCGCCAAGATAATATTTTTTCGATTTCCGACTTGAGGGAATCACACGTGTTAAACCACGTTGCGACAAAACTTAGTTTCGTCAGCCAAACAACCATTAATGTAGCCAACATTGAAGAACTCTATTCGGCCATAAATCGGCCGACGATCATCCCCACACGAGTTATCTTGGCACCCGGCGTTTACATGCTATCGGCTATGGATTCCAATCAGATGCCCCGGCCGAACGGCGGGCGAATCGACCTGAAACAAGATATGTCGATCCAGGGTGTTGAAGGCGATCGGACAGCTGTAATCATCGATGCTATTAATTTGCCCTCGTCATCATATGAGCCCGATGGCCTGCCAAACACCGGCGCTGTCAGGATGGGCCGAGGCAACAACGCAGTCGAGTGGCTAACCGTGCGGAACGCGGTCAACGGTATAGCCGGCATCGAGACCGATATCAGTACGGGCGCAACATCTTTCGTGCGAATCGCTCATGTGGTCTCGACTGGTAACCCGAGGGGCATCGATATCCGCAGCTTTGGCATGGCGATGGCTGGCCGCAGAGTGGTGGCTCAAATCGTTGACAACGACCTTTTCGACAATCAGATAAGCCCGGGCTTTGCGGGTAAACAGGGAATTCGCATTGTTACCGTCAATGTTCCATCTGCGGTAATGACGGTTGAGATGAGCAACAACCGTAGCCACAACAATCAATTTGGAATCGTTGTTGAAAACAACGGGACATCGAACGCCACTATCTCGGTAACGTCGATGGGAGATCGTTTTTATCAAAACGGACTCGGCGCATCGATCGGTGGCGGTTTCAGCCTAAGCAGCCAAATGGCGAGTAATAATAAGGTCAATTTTTCAGCCTATGGAAGCAGTTTCGAAAACAATGACGGCGCCAACGACTTCGAACGGGGCGGGTTTTTCGTATTTGGAGGTCAAACCTATGCTGAACCGATGGTTGTCTCCAATAATAGTGTCGAAGTGTCACTCCGCAACTGCATTGTGTCAAACAATCAGTTCTACGATCTATCTGCTCTCGGCGCAAGCTCGGAGCCTGAAACCATCGGATATCCCGGGACTAATAATCGGGCAACTGTCAATCTCTACGACACGATGATTCCGGTTTTGGTGACTAGAAATAGCATTCCTATGTTTCGTCGTGATGGAAATATCGCAAGGGTGTTTAATTTCAGTACTACGAAACAAACGCCGTAAAAAATGAATCACTTCGACAATTTGTGGGGCTGCTTACAACAATACTGCATCGGGCAATAAAAGGAGAGAAAGTTATGAAAAAGAAACCCGTTCTAACGACACTAGCGACAATCACGATGATGGCGATAGCCGCATTCGCGCAAAACAACGATCTGATACCTGACGCGGCAATTAACCATTCAAGCTTTCACACACCACAAAATCTCGTTACAGTAACCAACATTGATGAACTTTATTCGGCAATAAATCGTCCGACGATTATCCCCACACGAGTTATCTTGGCGCCCGGCGTTTACATGCTATCCGCCACCGATGCCAATCAGATGCCCCGGCCTAACGGCGGGCGAATCGACCTGAAGCAGGATATGTCGATCCAAGGCGTTGAAGGCGATCGATCCGCCGTCATCATCGATGCCATTAACCTGCCCCCGGAGTCGTACGTCCCAGATGGCCTCCCAAATACCGGAGCTATACGAGTAGGACGAGGAACTAATGCGATCGAGTGGCTAACGCTGCGAAATGCGATTTACGGTGCAGGCGGAATTGAGACCGATATCAATAGCGGTGCAACTTCTTTTGTACGTATCGCTCACATAGTCTCAACCGGCAACGCCCGCGGTATCGATATCCGCAACTTTGGAGCTGAAATGACGGGACGCACCGTTGTGGCTCAAATCGTCGACAATGATCTGTTTGACAATCAGATAAGCCCGGGCTATGCGGGGAAACAGGGATTGCGTGTTGTTAACGTAGGTACACCATCCGGCGTACTTATCGTCGAGATGAGCGGTAATCGCTGCCACGACAATGCGTTTGGCCTTATCGCTGAAAACAACGTCACCTCGAACGCCATAATCTCGATAACGTCAACAGGCGATCGTTTTTATCAGAACGGACTTGGCGCATCTATCGGCGGCGGTTGGAGCAATAGCAACCAGATGGCAAACAATAATATGGTGAGCTTCACTGCTGATGGAAGCAGTTTCGACAACAACAACGGAGCCAACGACTTTTTCCAGGGCGGCCTACACGTTTTTGGCGGTCTCACTCGTGGAGATTCCCTTGTCACCACAGGTAATACTGTTCGCGTATCACTCATCAATTGTTTTCTGTTAAACAACCAGTTTCACGATCTCTTTGCGGAAGGCGCATTATCCGTGCCGGAAACCATTGGATCACCCGGAATTAATAATCGGGTGACTGTATACCTACACGACACAGTAGTTCCGGTGTTGGTAACCACGAATAGCATTCCAATGTTTCGTCGTGATGGAAATATCGCAAGGGTGTTTAATTTCAGTACTACGAAACAAACGCCGTAAAAAATGCATTATTTTTGATCCTGCGCTTGACCGAAATGGAAGATTTCTGCACGCCGCGACTCAGTCGGGCGTGTTCAGCGTGAGAGTACGCCGATGATGCTGATAAAAGAAGAATACCTAGCGAGGATTGTTATTCAGCAAGCGACCAGCGCATTTCCTCGACTGTGGGCTGCGTAACTGTACCCGGAAAAACTATTGCCTTCATCGTTCGGAAAATAATGTTAACGTCTTTTTTCCAAGTGCGATTTTTTACAAAATGAGCATAGCCGCGAAGTTTATAAGGCTGAAGAATATTCTTGTAAAAATCCTCTCGGTCGTTCGCATGAGCAAGTAGCTCTTCTTCATTGCGAAGCTGCAAGGTAACCGGATCTGTCAGCCCGGGATTGACCTCAAGGATCTCCTCCCAAAGCGGGTTATTAAGATCGACCAATTCGGGTACCTCCGGGCGAGGGCCAACGATGCTCATTTCTCCACGCACAATGTTCCAAAGCTCTGGAAGTTCGTCGATCTTAGTGCGCCGTAATATTCGTCCGACCTTTGAAATGCGGTTATCGCCTGCGGCCGTCACAAGAGCCCCGTCATTTGTAATATACATGGACCGGAATTTTAGCAACGTGAAGAGCTTCCTGTTTCGGCCCATTCTGGCCTGTCGAAATAGGATGGGTCCGCGCGAGTCGAGCTTAATAAGTATCGCGGCGAGAAGCCATAGCGGCGCAGTAACAACCAGTCCTGTTATCGCTAAGATGACTTCGACGCCTCTCGGAAGCCCTGTGGCGCGCGCTTTTTTCATTACGCTCCTGTGGAATTTTGCCCTTTTGAATTCTCCGCACAGATCTGCTTAACAGTATCCACGACCTTAACTGCCTGATCCATACTCATCGACGAAGAGATCGGGAGACTGATCAATCGTTTCCACACTTCCGTCGCAACCGGCAGATCGCTCTCCTTCCAACCAAGTTCTTCATAAAGCGGGTGAAGATGCAGCGGACGCCAGTGAACGGAACAACCAACGCCTCTATCTTTTAATTCGACCATAAATTGATCCCGATCGATCGTTAGCGATTCGAGGTTGAGCCTTATCGGAAAAAGGTGCCACGAATGCAGCCTATCATCACTGACCGGCGGAAGTTCGATCTCGCCTCCGGCAAAGGAATCGAAATAAAATCCGGCGATCGCCTCGCGCTGCTGTCTCATTTCTTCGGCCCTTGCTAACTGGCCGCGGCCAAGCGCCGCCGCAATATCAGTTAAATTGTACTTGTAACCCGGAGCAACAATTCTATAATCCCAAGCACCGCCCGAGTATCTTCCCCAAGCATCATGGGACAATCCATGAAGCGACATAAGCCGCATGCGGTCAGCCAATTCCGGATCATTCGTGACCGCCATGCCGCCTTCGCCGGTCGTCATCGTTTTGTTTGCGTAGAATGAATAACAAGTGACATCGGCAGTATTTTCTCCGCAAAATTGCCACGCACTGTCAGCATCCGTCCGCCAAGCCGCAGGAAAAGCATGAGCCGCATCTTCAACAACCCAAAGTTTGTGCTTATCTGCAAAATCTTTGACCTTGGCAATATCGAGCATATAACCGCCAACGTGTACCGGAATGATGCCGACAGCCTTAATTTCTGAACCGTTCGAAACCGGTAGATCGCCCCTTTTGAGCCTCGCGATCTTATTTTCGGCATCCGCGAGATCCAAATTGCCAGTGACGGGATCGCAGTCAACGAGAATGGGAACCGCGTTCTTATAAAGCACTATCTCAGCAGTCGCAGCGAACGTCATCGCCGGAACAAGCACCGCCTGATTTTCACTAAGGCCAAGAGCTTCAACGCCCAGATGAAGCGCAGCCGTGCAGGAATTTAATGCGATTGCGAAGTCGGCTTTGACGGCCTCGGCAAACTCGCGTTCGAACTCCTTCACCTGAGGTCCGCTGGTGAGCCAGCCGGAACGAAGAGTTTCCGCCACATCATTGATCTCTTTTTCAGTCAAGTGTGGCTTAAAAAATGGCACATTCGCATCTGTCATATCGGCAGTTTTTTCTGAAATAGATGGTTGATTTGAGGTATTACTTGTCATAGTTATGAAACGGCTAACGTTAAAACCTTTCGATCTGATAGCTGCTTATTTGCACATTAAGAGCCTATCTCATTGCAATTCTTATAGAATTTTCGATGGCTTTTCAATCGAGACTCAAGCACATTGTCTCACAAGATCGTATTAGGACAATTTCTGTTCAGCGGCAAAATCATGTCACGTGCATTTCAATAAAAGACGTAAGTTGAGCAGAATTCCTAATTGTTACAGACAAAATAGGAAATGAAATCAGGCAGATGAATAGTTTTTTCTAATATTAAGGGGGCTGACTAATCAGCTATCTCTCTAGTATGTAGACTTCAGATAATAGGCTAAAACACTAGCTAAATATAACAGTTTATGCCATATCAGATAGCATTATTAGCACACACAGTTAACTATTCACGGTCGCGCAGGGCGCCCATAAAAACTGTCGTTAATCCTGATGTGGCTGGCTGGCTCACAAGCCTAAAATTAATAGTATCGCTCAGTGGTATTCGTAATTTCGCGCGGCTGTTGGTTTGTCTTGGTCCTGACCGTTAAGGCTTGACGTGTAAACGGCTTCACCAAATGGGAGAGCGACCGTCGGGAAGGGTAATTTAATAAAATGTTATTAGTAGATACTTTGAAATCGGCGCGACTTAAAAGCCTTCGACTTCATAGACAGAACATTACATTTAGAGTAATTCAATCCTCGGTTGAGATAGTATGCCTAATTGGCGCTTTTATTCTCGCCTACCTCTTACGCTTTGATTTCTCGATTCCCGATGCTGAGCAATTCAATCTAATAGTCCAACTTCCTTTTGTTGTCATTCTGCAGGTTGCCGCCCTTAGAGTATTTGGAGCTCATCGGTTTATTTGGCGGTATACAAGCACACGAGATGCTGCAACCATTGCAAAAACCCTCGCAGGTGTTCTGTTGATCCTGTTCGCTGCCAGATCTCTTTATTCGGTGCTTCATGCATCTGTGGTCGTACCGATCTCGATATCGATCCTTGATTTTGTTTTGTCGTTCATTGGCGTTCTCGGGGTCCGAATGGTTCGTCGCGAGCTGTATGAACGTTCAAACCGAATGACGGCGGATAAATCTCTCAAGAAGCCCGTCATTCTGGTCGGAGCCGGTCAAGCTGGGGTGCTCACTCTGGCTGAAATACAAAGGCGCGGTGACATTGACATTGACGTAAAAGCATTTGTTGACGACGATGCCGCAAAACATGGGGCTGTCATCAACGGGGTCAAGGTGCGGGGCAGTGTCAATAATTTGCCTGAACTGGTAAAAAAATTTGGTGCCGACCACGTGATCATAACGATCGCGCAAGGGAGTCGTGAGCAATTTCAAAAGATTCTTAAAGTATGCCAGGAGATACCGATCAAGGTTCGCACGATTCCCGGCTTATACGAGCTTTTACAAGGCAATGTAACAGTCAGCCGAATAAGAGACATAGAGGTCGAAGATCTGCTTGGTCGTGAGCCTGTTGAGCTTGATCATAATAGCATTAACAAATTTTTGAAGAATAAGGTAGCAATGGTTACCGGAGCGGGTGGTTCGATCGGTGCTGAATTGGTCCGTCAACTTGTCAACAGCAAGATAAAGAAGCTTGTTCTTGTCGAACGTTCTGAATATGCACTGTTTCAGATACTGCAGGAAATTACGGAAAAATTTCCCGACGCCGATGTGAGTGCTGTCATCGCGGATATCTGTGATCTGGAGCGAATGGAAAACATATTTTTCCGTTTCCGGCCACAGGTTGTTTTCCACGCGGCTGCCCACAAACATGTTCCACTAATGGAAAGCAATGCCTCGGAAGCATTGAAAAACAATGTCCTGGGAACAAAAGTCGTAGGAGAGCTTGCGGGTCAGTACGCGGCGGATGCCTTTGTTCTGATCTCGACTGATAAGGCAGTGTCTCCGACTTCTATCATGGGAGCGACTAAACGAGTCGCAGAACTTGTTATTCAGGATCTCGATCAGGAATATGACACCCGTTTCCTGGCCGTGCGGTTTGGCAATGTCATCGGCTCTAATGGGTCCGTAATACCGACCTTCAGAGAACAAATAAGACGAGGTGGCCCGGTAACAGTCACCCATCCGGAAATGACTCGGTATTTTATGACCATACCGGAAGCAACACAGTTAGTTTTGCAGGCCGGAGCCATAGGAAAAGGCGGTGAGATCTTGACACTTGATATGGGCGAGCCTGTCAAGATACTCGATCTGGCACGGCAAACGATCAAGCTTTCCGGACTAAGGCCAAATGTGGACATCCATATCAAATTTACCGGCATGCGGCCGGGTGAAAAAATGTCTGAGGCCCTGGAATCAAACGACGAAAAGCTAATAAAAACAAGCCATCCGAAGATCTTCGTTAGTAAGATCGCTCCTTATCCCAGCTCCGTGGTGAATGGAATGACAAATAGCATTCCTGAACTTTGCCGAACTGAAGATGAGATCAGTATAAGGAAGTTTTTGGCCTCATCCCTACCCGAAGCACAGATTGCCATAAAACCCGGTAAGGAAAAGAAAAAACCGGATATTATTATCCAACGCTTTGACACTAAAACTGCAGCAATTTAAACCTCTCTAAATTTCATATCTGTTAGACGTTTTTCACATTTACCCACTTCCTGCCTATTTGCTCGCAGCGACCAACCAGACCCATAAAAAAAAGATTTGCACATTTTACCTAATTTGCATTTATAATGGAGCTGACGGTATTGCATCTATTTTTTAGAAGCATTTAGATCCGTGATCTTTTAGTCCCACTACACGTCAATAATTGAAACGCTTTATGTTTTTGGCGATTTGATTGACCCTGTGTCACAAAAACAAACGGCTATCGTGCATTGAACCTGCTCCCCACAAGACAGCTATCCGACCTCTGCTCGCAAAGTCCTGAAACAATAATTTTGGTGTAAATATGAAAGTGTGTAGTAGATCATTAATTACTCGTGTGCAGAATTGTGCTTCGAGGCCGTCTTACTTTACTTTCGTTAGCTCGATCTTCCTCGGATCGATCCTTTGTTTAGCAGCGTTAGGCCAATCCCCGGCAACCTTTTACGATTTCGATGGCGACAGTAAAGCCGACATATCAGTGTTCCGTGGTGTGGGCGGATTTTGGTATCTTTCGGAAAGTAATACCGGTATCAGAGCGATGCAGTTCGGCATGAATGGCGATAAACCAGTCTCGGCTGATTACGATGGTGATGGTAAGTTCGATCTTGCTATATTTCGCGACGGCGTTTGGTGGCGTCTGATGAGTGCTACTAATACGATCAATTCTATACATTTGGGACTTAACGGAGACATCCCTGTCCCGGCACAATTTGACGGCGACAAGTTGGCGGATGTTACTGTTTTTCGGCCATCCACAGGAACATGGTACTGGATCACCACTAGCGGCGACGGCTCCATTTCACACCTTCAGTTTGGGCTTGAAGGCGATATTCCGCTTCCCGCAGACTACGACGGTGACGGTAAAGCGGATATCAACGTTTTTCGCCCGAGTAGCGGCTATTGGTATCGAATAAACAGTTCTAATGCTCAATTTAACGCCAGTTTATTTGGACAGTCAGGCGATCGGCCTTTAAAAGCTGATTTTGATGGTGATGGGAGAGCGGACATCGCAGTTTGGCGTCCGTCAACAACAACATGGTACATAATGCAGAGTTCCGACTCGAATCCCAGGTACTCGGTTTTTGGACTGGCTGATGATATCCCAGTGCCCGCGGATTATGATGGTGACGGAAAGGCTGACATTTCAGTTTTTCGCGGTGCCGACGGATTCTGGTATCGGTTGAACAGCAGTAATGGAGCTTTCGTCGCGTATCAATTTGGCCTGAGCATCGACATACCTATCCCGGCAGCCAACGTAGCCTTCACCGCTTGTGGTCAGCTGAACTGCTCCCCAACGGAAACACCTACTTCAACACCTACAATTACTGCTACGTCTACTAATACGGCGACCGCAACTCCGACCCGAACGGCAACCTCCACTCCGACAAGAACTGCGACCTTTACGCCAACACCCACGCGGACGGCAACTTCGACGCCAACTGCGACGATGACTGCGACAAGCACACCGACACGAACAAATACGGCGACACCAACGGCAACCGCCACTCCGACAAGAACTGCGACGTTTACGCCAACACCCACGCAGACGGCAACTTCGACGCCAACTGCGACGATGACCGCGACAAGCACGCCGACACGAACAAACACTGCGACACCGACGGCTAGTGCAACATCGACGCCAACGAGCACTCCAACAAGCACGTCAACGGCGGTACCGAGCAGTACTCCGACGGCCAGCAGTACAGCGACGGCGTCACCGACGCCTCCGACGTCATTTACATGCGATTATTATGC
>CAZGSC010000027.1:0-26080 GCA_964528325.1 uncultured Chloracidobacterium sp.
CATTCGGCTGTTAACCGAAGGGTTGTAAGTTCGAGTCTTACCTGCGGAGCCAATTAAATCAATACCATAGCCTGTCAACATTTGACGGGCTTTTGTTATTTATCTAAGAAGTTATCTAACGCATGGTGCTATTAACCTTTGCCAGTCGAGAATTAGCGCCGACCCTCGCAGCTTGTCAGATACGGCATCAGATGTTTTTCTTTTGAATAAAGTATACGAAATCCGACCTGGAAGAATCCGATAAGTCCTGCATTTCGTTTGCGTAGCAGCGTTGATTTAGAAATCCCGAGGAAAATGGCTGCCTCAGCTTCACTAAGCAAAGGTTCATTTAGTGGTTCTTGAGGAATATTTGACGGCGGTTGTTCCAAATGCCCGTCGAGGCCGGGTTGCATTGGTTGCCCAAGTGCCGCCGTTTTTAATAAGGAAGGGTCGCACGCGAATCGTATCGATATCGATTCGCGTGCGACAGTGACCGCTTCACAGAGATGTTCTACGATCAAACGTTTGTTCTTTAGGTTAAACGTGGCCCACGATTCCGATAAAGTATGCGAACCAATTCTAAAAGGTTCAAGCTGAGAAAGAAAAACTGATTCAAGGTCATCTGACGGAATTTTAATGCGACAACGAGGGCAAACATATTTTGTGGAATTCGAAGGCACATTCATCACGCCGCCACATGAGCAAGACACACGACCAGCGAACAAGTTGACCGGCTGTTTTACTTCCCGGGTTCCCAGCAAAGTATTGGCCCTTTCCCAAACCTCAATTGATACGATCGGATCGACCTGGATATCGGCGTCTATCTCACGGCGAACACCTTTGGCGGTTGTATCTCTTAGTAATCGGTCGATTGCCATGTCTGAGAATTCTGCCCGGTTACGAGTTCGATACCCAAGATCATTCAAAATTAGTGCGACGGTCTTCTTTCGCCGATGTTTGAGAAAAAGATCAAAAATAAGACGCCGGATTGGTGCTTCGGTCTCATCGATTTCAAGACGCCCGTCACGCCATCGATAACCAAATGGAGCGGCTCCACCGCGCGATCGAATTTGTTCGGTTTTGTTCACTTTTTGTCCCTCTCGTCCAAAACCTCTAATAAGGTTTGTCCAATCACCTCTGCCTCGGCAACTGAAATCTCGGCGTATGAAGTTTTAACGCGATAGCCATTGACCTTTACTGCATCCAAGGGCTTGTTGGATGTCTCATTAGATAAGCTCTCAAGGAAGACATGAAAGTTTTGAGGTTCCAAGAACGATAGTCTGTCGAGTTGTGAGTTTGCAAGTGTTGTCTTTGCGGCTTGTTCAATATCTCTCAGATGATCCTCACGCAGGGACAATACAACAATGCGGTCATATCCCGCACTGAGGCATTTCTGAATATTTCGCACCTCATACTCCACTGTGTTTGTCACCGCAATTTCACAAGCTACACGGACAGTGCCGTTATCAAGGGCAACATCGATACGACCGGTTCCACCAAGAACCGATTTTTCTACTGTTGCAATGAAGTCGTATTTTTCTGCTATCCGTTTCATTATGCGCTGTAAATACAGGTGCTCATTTTCAGATGGTGAGAGATCCTTTGGATCTACGGTCGGAGGCGCCGCCCTGTGTGCTGAAACAGTTTCGTTCTCAGGTCTTACCGCACATGACACCGGATAGGTTTTCGCATTTTCTGCGAGGTTTTCAACCAAGCTTTTCGCAGCAGCAAATTTCTCGCGTGATCGCCGGATAATTTCCGTCTTTTTGCGCTCTAAGACCACAGTCTCGGGCTTAGGGGCTTCATTTGTCTGCAAGTTGAAGTCGTAATCGGCCCTCTCAACACGGACGATCGCTTCGCCGATCCCAAGATTCTGAAGATCCGCTGCGTCAAATGAAGAAAACCCAGCCGCGAAACGGTCTGCATCGGTATCTCCAAGCCTGAAACAAATGCGCGTGTAACAATTCGAGACAACACTTGCCGCCACCTCTTGGCTCCGGCTTTGTAATTGTCGAAATTCCTGATGACTAAGCGTTAAGCTTATGTTGTATTTGCGGATGCCCGAAAGTATTGGTTCGATGCTAGGTCCTACGAAGTTGTGGAATTCATCAATGTAGATCGCAAAGAACGGTCTTGAATCGGTGTCCTGCCGGCTAAGTGCAATCTGGTGAAGTTTTGTTACGATCAGAGTTCCCAGAAGATGTGCGTTCTCCAGACCCATCATGCCCTGCGAAAGCTTTACCAGCAAAATCTTTTTGTTGTCCATCATCGAGCGGAAGTCCAATTTACTGTCTTTTTGACAGACGATATTGCGAACTAACCGCTGTCTGAGAAACGCGTCCAAACGGATAAGAATTGATGCTTGAGGTTTGCCGGAAACAAGCGGAAATTCATTGTTCCAAAAGTACCTGACGCTATCGTCATGAACGGATGTAAGAAACTCTTCGCGGAACGGTTTCTCGACCAGAAACCGCTTCAGGTCAGCGAGTGTTCCGCCGCGGTCACTCTCGAGAATAGCGAGAACCGCATTGGCCAGGGTTGCGTCCATAACATCACCCCAGCTTGTAGCCATGCGTCTGAACGCCGATACGAGATCGGACGCGATCAGTGTTTTCTCGAGATCGCTATGCGCCTGTAAAACATTGAAGCCGATCGGAAAGTCTGTATCGGACGGGTCGAACAGAATCACGTCATCCATTCTGGCATCAGGCACATTGGCGCAGACCGAGTTAACGAGATCTCCAGCCGGATCGAGCAGACAGAGGCCGTTCCCAGCCTGCATATCTTGAATGGCCATATTTAGCAGAAGCGTGGATTTTCCTGATCCTGTGCTGCCGATTATATGAACATGTCGAGTGCGTTGATCCTCCGATAAGGACGCCTGCGTGTCGCTACCGTCATGACGGTTCTGACCGAGGATAAGAGTGTTGCCTGATGCAGCCTTTGGCACAGGCTTCGTTCGAGTGGCGGCCCGTGCGAGCTTTGGCGTTTGAATAGAAGATGCAGGTAAATGAACAAGACCTGAAAGCTCCGATGTGTTAAGCAGCATGCCCATTCGATAATTAGTGCGTGAAAAGAAAGATAGACGGTGATTGGCCGCTGAATAGCCGTCACAACTCAAAGCGATAAGCTCATTGCTACGCGGATGACCGAATTGTCTGAGGCTTCCACCTATCTGTTTCAGAAGCGTCCAACAGCGGTCAAAAGAGGATGCCTGACCCATGAGACGGATCGAAACAGCAAACAACGGAGTTGCAAATTTATCCTTGATTGACGTTGAGTAATTGGGATTGATCTCGTTAAGCAGTTTTCGTTGTTCCGTATCGGCAACGGCTCGAAGCGCTTCATCACCCCATGCTGATTTGGCAGGAATGAACATTACTTGCAACGCAGCACGTTCATCTGACGCGAGCGAAGCAAGGGAGCCGATGACGCCTGCGAGAGGGTCAGGATTAAAGCTTCGAAACTCGCGAAGCGGCAGCAGAAAACTGTTTGAAAGTCCAAAATCAACAATGACTGTAGGCGCCAAGCCGCTGAATTTATCAGCAAGAAAACCGTCCCTGCGTACGAGCGTTACGTCGGGAACAGAAGCCTTCCATTGCGATGTAAGATGTTGGACGAGAGAGACCTCGCACGCGTGTTGGAGTGATATTGTTTCGCGATCACCAAAAATCTCAAATGCAACCGGCGTATTGAAATGACCGATCGACAGTAAAAGTTGTTCACTTAACGCAGGATTAACGTCCAATTCACGCGGAAGCTGTATATGTATCTCAGCCAAACTGCCCTCACGATAAAAGGTCGAAGGCTGGCCAACTTTTACCAGTTTTGTTACAAGCTGTGGTTGTAAAGGAGTCTGATTTACAACGCTTTTTTCAATGAAGCCTCGAATTCCTCCGCCGGTCCGAGCATCATCGATAATCTGCCTAGGTGGTGCAGGCTCAACGAATATTGGGGTAAATGCCGGTTCAAGTGCTACCGCGACATCGTATAATTTCCATCCACGACAACATTGCTCCCAAGCTTTGAAAGATCGCGTCCATGCTTCAGCATAATGATGATCCCGGTAATCCATGACTCCGCCCGTTAGTTATAAAATTCACGCAGAAGTGGTCGCTGCTCATTCTCAGTTAACGGGCGGACGCCACGCTGGACCAACACGTTTGTTGCCTCAATAACACAGCCACGAATTGCTTGTTCAAAAGCTTCATAAACATCAGTCCGATAGAACGTCGGCGGGGATATTATGCGTTCAGCTATGAATCCAAAATACGGTATCTCGAACAGGACCATCGAAAACCGCGAGGGGTTTGCCGTATATCGCCAAGTCACAAGAAGACCAGTGCCAACAGGCACGGCGCTTATGAAACAAACAGCTTCGCGAAACCGGATCAAAAGATATGTACGCCGAGTTGACAACAAATGCCATTCCAGACGCGAGACGCGGGAAACGGTGACGCCTATTACCTGACGGAAAACAAATCTGTCTTCGATAACGCTGTAAAGCTCAAGAGGAGATACGGGATATCGCTCAAAGAAAAGCGGATGACGACGGTAATCAGGCCTCGTGTTGTGGATTGCGTTGACTAGCCACCGACCTATCCGGTAAAGAGTACGAAACGGCGAAACAAAAATAAGGCCGAAAAACCATCGCGAGATACGTCGCAATACAGGATTTCTCGGTAAAAGATGACGGCAGATCCACGAGAGGCCGAGTGCTATAAGAACAAGCCAGAAGATCAGTGAGAGACATGCCAAAATTGTGTTTGAGCCATCACTCATTGTTAGTGTGTCAGATTAAACGCTTCCGTCAGCATGGCCTCAACAAACATGTAAGCATCACCAAAATTTGTTGCTGGTTTTTCAAAATGCAGCTTGAACCACTTGCTATCCGGGGTCAGCAGCTGCATACAGCGGCCGTGACGATGCTTGCTGATATACAGCGGCGGATCATACAGATACACTTCTGCAACGTGCTGATCCCGCTGCACGATCATGCCGCGAACATGATCTTTAAGATTGCCCGCCCGATCATAAATGAGAAAGCGGCCTTTGAAGGTTGTTTGGGCGTTGCCGCTCTCCTGATACCAATCGAGCGGACCGGCAAGGTTCTCGACAAAGATCATTAAATGTTTGTTGAATGTGCTCATTTTGATGCTCCTGTCACGATTTTTCAGATCATCCCCTCACAAACCTCGCACCCCTGCCGTTTCTTCACCGTTCCGATGCGATCAGGTGCTATACCTGAAAGATCGGCCTCCCGCCAGTTGAACGGTGTCAGCTCACCCCAACCCATAACGGCCCGATGTGCAAAGAAAACGGTGAAACCGGCAGTCATAAAACAGCTCGAAACAATCGCTGAAGCGCACGGCATTATCCTTTCGGGGTCAAGATTCGGCAGAGCACACCACAGACATGGTTCTAGGGGCGATGCATTCTGCAGAAAAACCTGTGTTCGCATCCCGTCGCGACTCAACATGGAAAAGATCGCCGGTATTCCGCGTTTGCGAGCTTCCTTAACGACATGTAGCCGGCACTCATTATTATCGACGCCGGCGATAATCAAATCGGCGGGCAGCGTATACTTCTCAAGGGCGTCTTCAAACGTCATTCCAATGCCGGTGACGACCGCGCCGGCCATCGCTTGCGCGGCAATATGCCTTGCAAGCCGCTTGCCCTTTGGCTCGCCAAGATCATCAGCGTAAAAGAACTGCCGAGATAGGTTGGTGCGGTCGACGCGGTCCGCGTCAACGATCGTGATCGATCGCGCTCCGCTCCTTGCCAAACAAACAGCAACCCAGCTACCGAGACCGCCGCCGCCAATCACGAGGAACCTTGCCGGTTCGAGCAGATCCTGCCGATGAGCCGGAATACCATCATGCCGGGCGAAAAGGTCAGGTTCCGCTTCATGTGTTGCCTTTACCTCTTCAGAGCATGCGATTTCCATTGGATCGCCGATGTCGAACAGTTCTTCCGGAAATTCTGCAAAGGTGTCGCTCGGTTCTGACACTTCTTCATCGATATTGATCTGTGAACCTGTCATCACTTTTTACACCCCCAAACGATATACATGGTTCTGAACTGAAACGCCGGAAACGCCGTCACCATCGATCGAGATCGAGATCTTTCCCGATTCCACCGCCGTTCCCCAAAAGCGGAAATATGCGTCTTTGACCATAATCGCTGATACAAGATCATCCGAATAGTTCTTGAGCCAATCGGCGTGTTGCCTGATATCAATACCGCTCGGCCTAGTTGCTTCAGGTCCGCTTCCTGGGTGTGAATGTATCCACAAAGCGAAATGACTGCCGCTCTGAGACATCGCAATGAGAGCACGGCCCAAAAGGTCCGGATCAGCCTTGACGCCTCCCGTACCTGCAACGCCGGTCACGTCAAACAGAGCGTTGACCGTCACATTATTGCCGTGGCGGTAACCCGCTCCGACCATCATTCGCTCAGCCGGAAATAACGCCTGCCAAAGCTGAAACATCATAGACGATGAGAGCGTCATAACCGGACGGGAAGTTGTGGTTGCCACAACATCGACTGCGGTAGTTTCACGTCTTCCGTTCAACGAAAACGTGTTCTTGATCTCCTGTTCCGCCGCAAAGAGCATGTTCAACGTTTTCATCGCAACGTTCATCGCTGCGTCGTCCCCGGCACCGATGCTTTCGATGAACCGCTTTGTATTTGTAATTTGAGTTGCGATGATATTGGCGGCATGCTGCGGATTAACTGGGCAGGCAGCCTTGTAAAGGATCCTGACTGCGGTATGGCATTCCGTCAAATTTTCTATGGCAGCGTGAAGATAATCGTTTTGTTTCGGGTCAAGGCACGGAGCGCCTGTAATGAGCACAAGGCCGGCCTTCCATTCCTTTAACAACGACTGTTCTATCTGTTTCAACGCACTTCGAGCATCAAAATGCGCGTCACCGCCCCTGATAATGTTTATTGCCTTCGACGGCAATTCCTTAATTTGTTCCAACATTTTTGGTTTTTACCTCCTGCCTGATTTACATATTGATTGACTCATCCAAGACTTGCTCAAAATAAAGGATCGCCTCATCAACATTTCGTGGTGACCGGCTCCAGTGCAGGAGATACCATCCAGTACCAAGACCGACCTGCTGAAAACAGGCATGATGTCGATGCCGGCGGATCGCCCGCGGCGGATTATGGATGAATGCCTGAATTCGACCACGCCGCGCGACCTCGATTCTTCCTCTAAACCGCCTGCCACCGACCTGGTATTCCCCTTCGTAAATCTCGTTGTTGCCGTTACGCGTTCTTATCCAGCCCCGTTCATCCCATGCACCGCGATTCGGAGGGCGTACAGTCTCAGATCTTGCCGGTGTGATCGGCACCAGTAACACCGGCCGGATCGGAATCACGGTCGCCGGTCTGACCTGCACAACCGGAGAGGAAGGGTGAATTGCGATTATGGCCTCAGAAGGCCGGATCGTGATCGGTCTTGCAGGTGTGATCAGTGTTGCCATTATCCTTTTCTATAAATAAATGCCGGCAAGCGAGGGACATTCGTGGCTTGCCGGGCTATGACAGTTACTACCGCCCCCAAAGAGGTTAAAAGCTGTCGTCTGTTCCGGCTTCGACATCCGATTTCGTTGCGAAGACCTTTTGGCCGTCAGCAACGGCCTGATAAAGATCATCGTTGAAACCAAACGCTCCGCCTTCTGGTTTATTCAGTTGAAAGCCGTTCAGATTAAGCTGTGCAAGAACATCGCGAGGCTTAGTGCCAGGCAAGAGCTGCACATCTTTAAATTCACGGCTGCCGTCCGTGCCTGCGACAGAAATAGTAATTTGCTTCATAATTTGTCTCCTTTGGTTTTCAGTAAATTACGGGTCAAAGTCCATTGACTTTTCCTCCGTAACAGCTAGAATTTTAGGCGCAGGGTATCCAAAAATATCCGAAAAAAAAGCGGATTTTTGGCAAAATAAAACGGAAAGGATTCCATATTTTTTCCTAATAAATTCGTAAGAACTCGTGGCTAACATTTCGCATTACTGTATTCAATTTGACGGGTTCTTTTTGAACCCAAAAGAGAGATTACTTTTCAAAGGTGAAGAGCGGGTAGACCTTCGAGGAAAAGATTTCGATATTTTGGTCTATTTGGCTGACCGACCGAATCTCTTTGTAACACATGACGAGCTATTGGACGGCGTGTGGGGACCCGACACTTACATTGATGACAGCAATATCACGGTTCATATAGCAAAGGTACGAAGTGCCCTTGGTGGCGACGGTGGGTATGTTGAAACAGTTCATGGCCGTAAAGGGTACCGGTTCGTTGCTCAGGCAACACGAGTCCCATGCCCTTCGACACGTCCGGTAGATGTGCCCGCGTGGATTAACCCTGTTGCTAAGAGCGAATTTAGCGTCGAATGTCATAAGTTCGTTCCCGTGTTTTTGGGAACGAACGCTTACATCGACTTTGAAGAAGCCACGTCGGAATCTCTGTGGTCCGAGCACAAAATACTCGAAAAAGAGGAGGGCGGTTTATACGTTCTTCCGGCAGGCGTGGGAGTTTGGCATATTTCACATGATCTTGATTTTACAACCCTTACAGATTTAGCGACTTGGAGGAGAAACACTTATAGGGAAATAAACGAGGACCGCCACGTGATCACTACCAGCACATCAAAAATCATCTCGATGCTACCGCAAGACGCAGACGATCCCCTTGCTTCCGCTCGGGGAAAGATCGGCTATGTATTATCGGTCATGATATTAAATGCACCAATGTGGGAAGAGCCTAGCCGGTTGCGAACGGCTATCAAACTCCTTTCCTGCCTGACTCCGCTGCAGTCCGAGGAGGGCGACGAGCAAGCTCGTGAGGACGCCATTCGATTGGAAAATGAGTTGCTGGAAACAGGCTTTGCGCACAAGGATGTCGTTGAATTCGGGTTATCAGGCAGTGACCTTGGATTTGCGAGTTGGGCGGGCGTTTCCTATTACAAGTTTTCCGGTCAGCCATCGCGCTTGCGGGAACGAATCATTGAATTCGAGATTGCTGTGCAAGGACTCTGGTGGTATACGTCTTGTATAAAGAAGATCTGTTTATCCGCGCCTCTTACGCCTAAATCAAAAAGAAAACTGAGCGCGCTTGTCGGTGCGGTGACGCGACAAATGGGACGATTGAAAACCATTGGTGCGACCGAAGTAAGCTCGCAACGCACCATGTGTGAAGCCATACTCGCAACCAGTCGGCTGGAAAGTCTTGTAGACGACACCGTAAAGCTTTTCAATCAGATTTAATTTCATTATCCAAGTTATAAAAAGGAATCATCATGATCACATTTCAAAATCCAGTACTCATCGTAATTGATATGCAGAACGGGTTTCTGGGAAGCCGTTCAAATTATATTATCCCGAGTGTTGTTCAACTTGTCGAAGAGTGTCAGAAGCGAAAAATCCCGACAGTTTTTACTAGGTTTCACAATCGAGAAAATAGCCCCTACGAAAGATTGATCGGCTGGACCCGGCTTAGAAACGCCCCTGAAACTGACTTGACACCCGAGCTAAGCCAGTTCGCACAGACGATCATCGACAAAGATTTCTATAGTTCTTTCACGGAAGAATTTGCCGAACTGGTGAAAAAGAATGATTGGCGAACGCTAATCCTATGCGGCGTGGCCACCGAAAGTTGTGTGATGAAGACCGCCGTGGACGCATTTGAAAAAGGGTTTACGCCGATCGTCATCTCCGATGCATGTGCAAGCCATGCCGGGGAAGATGTCCACGCATCGGGCCTAATGATCCTCGGTCGGTTTATAGGAAAGGACCAGCTTGTTACGAGTAACGATCTCATCCGTAAACTTGATACGATCGCCGCTGCCATAAATGGCTGAATCCATATTATCTCGCCCCCTTCCGGCGAAATAAACGCGAGACCAGAGGCGGCAATAAGGCTATTGACTTTTTTCGAAGGATCAGGCAATATTACCGGTCGCTCGGAACTTTCTCCAGCGATGTTAAGGTCACATCACCACTGAACGACCCACGATAATTCGGCTTATTCCAGCCGGTTTTCTACTTACCTGTGGAAAACTAGGCTTCAAAAGTATCTTAATATTCCCCCTTTTCCTAAGGCTTAACAGCCAATACTGTATAAGTAGTAATCGGCCCATTTTCCGATACGCTCGATTTAGCTCATCACCTATAAAAAATGTCATCTAAAGTAAAAAAGCTACATAATAGCGGTCTTTGGCTCATACGTCGAAAGCGCGGACTCGAAAGAAAGCAAGTTGCCTGGATGCTTGGTCACCTGTCACCTGACCCCATTTCAAGATATGAAAGGGGCGAGCGGCGACCTAGCCTTGAGACGGCCATCAAACTTGCCATTCTTTATGATTGCCCAATCGAAGAGATGTTCAGGGAGCGATGTGACCAGCTTCGTTCGGAGCTATCATCAAAAACACTCAAGGTTTCACGTTCGACGTTTGCGATAACCCCGGCGTCAAATTTAATGGGTGCGATCAACCAATGTAGCTACGAGCGTCTGTTGGAAGACCCCGGCCTGAACGACATTGGCAAATCTGCCATTCGCGATCATGTAACGAACCTTGCAAAACATCTGGCTCGACTGTGACATGAATAATCGAGTCCTTACAAATTAAATTCAAACCTATCAATGCATCACTCCCAGCCCTGCATCTTATCCCTGTCATTAAGCCGGAACCGTTTAGGCTTCGCGATTTTTCGATATGGCACCCTTATTTATTACGGCGGCAAATCACTGCGACGCTATGGCAACGAGGCAGAACGTCGTCATGGAGTAAAATTGATCATTCTAAAGCTAGTGGAACGGCATCACGTTACCGCCTTACTTCTTTCTCAATTAAATAAACAACAACTGCATTCATTAGAACTTCGCAGGATCCACAGATATCTGGATCGCGTTGCATTAAGCGACAGTTTGTCCATTCAACATTTTGATCCTGTTTACGCCCGTAGTCTTATTTGCAATACAAAGCGACCAACGAAAGCAGCCACAGCACAAATTCTAGCCACGCAGTTTCCCGACCTGAACAGGTATGTGCAAGCAAAGACAGATTGGGAGCGTCGATATTACGGTAATGTTTTTACGGCGGTCGCCGGAGGAGTAGCTTATGGACGCTAAAAAAGAGTTGAAGACACCGCCCCTTGATGAACTTTATCCCGGGCGGTCGCCGGAGGAACTGGCCAACATCCAGCGAAACCTGCAACGGTATTTAGAGATCGTCGGGCAGATTTACGGCCACCACAGCCACATATCTATTGACAGAAAGCAGCTTGGTCGCTAATGTGAAAGGGCATTCGCCACAGGACTGACCAGTCCGTAACACCACTAATATCAAGATCGATGACAAAGGGTTATTACTCTTATATCCGCGTGTCCACGCAGCGGCAAGGACAACAAGGCACGTCTTTAGCCGAACAAACCGCCGCAATTGATCGTTACGCCAAATCGTGGAACCTAAACGTCGTAAAGCGATTTGAGGAACGTGAAACGGCAGCCAAAACCGGACGTCCGGTGTTTTTGGATATGGTAAAGGCACTAAAAGAGCAAAAAGCGAGAGGCGTGATAATCCACAAGATCGATCGCAGCGCACGGAACCTTCGCGACTGGGCCGAGCTGGGATCGCTGATCGACATCGGCGTAGAGGTTCATTTCGTTAACGAAAGTCTGGATTTGAATTCGCGCGGCGGTCGCCTGTCCGCAGACATCCAGGCGGTGGTCGCGTCAGATTACATTCGAAACTTAAGAGAGGAGACCATAAAAGGTATCCGGGGAAGGATCAAACAGGGTCTGTACCCATTTCCCGCGCCGCCAGGCTACAAAAACATGGGTTCGGCAAAACCGAAAGCGTTAGATCCGGTACAAGGACCGCTTATAAAGCAAGCCTTTGAACTATATGCGACGGGAAATTACAGTCTGTATGCATTGGTCGAAGAAATGTATGCTCGCGGCCTTCGCAATCGTCAGAACCGAAAGTTCTCTAAAAATGCCTTGAACATGTGTTTACGGAATCCGTTTTACATGGGATTGATCAAGGTCGCATCGATGGTCGAGTTGTTTGTCGGTCAGCACACACCGCTAATATCTAAACCATTATTCGATTCGGTTCAGTCTGTGCTGGACGGAAAGAAAATTACGAAGAAGACCCGGCATTTCTTTGTGTTTCGCCGCGTTGTTCGGTGCGGGCATTGCAAGAATTTTCTCATTCCGGAACGTCAAAAAGGACACGTTTATTATCGCTGTCATACACGGGAATGCGTCCAGAGACCATTGAGGGAAGAGGCCATTTCCGGTCAATTGTGTGAGGTCCTAAAGCAAATCGAATTCTCCGATGATGAATTGAGTCACTTTGAAGTGCTTATCAATAAGTTTCACGAGGAGGCTCCGAAACGAATTCAGGAGCATCGTCAGCAGTTAGAAATGCGCACTCAGCTAAATACATCGCGGTTGGAAAAACTCGCTGACGCTTACATGGACGGCGTGTTCGATCGCGAAATTTACGCAATAAAGAAGAACTCGCTGATAAATGAAAAGGCCGATATCGTAAGTGAACTTAACGAGTTGGATCAAGATACAGAGCAAATCACGCTTAAGTTACGAAATTTTCTCGAACTCGCAAAATCCGCTTATTTAAGCTATGAATCGGCAGATGATGAAAAGAAACGGGATTTGATCAAAACGGTGACCTCGAACCTTGTCGCGACCGACAAAAAACTCATAGTTAAGCTGAATTCCCCCTTCGATCTCGTCGCTGATCGACCTAACGGCCCGAATGGTTGCCCGTTTCGGGACGCTCCTCGAACTTTTTCCGCACTATTAAGCCAACTTTTCAAATACTTCACCGGTAATCGGTCAGTGTGGTCCCAAACGGAAGTCCGGGGCGGGTCAAAAAATGCTGAGCTGATAGCAAAATAAATGAGTAGTTGGAACCCTAAATTGGCGGTTCAGGCGGGCTTACCGTATCATAATAGCAAGTTATAGGAGATTTTCAAGGCCTGTTTCCGGCTTCCCGCTAACGCTCACGATGTTTGTGCAGCGCGGATGTGCCGGACGTGCAATTATAAGTGTCTTTAAAGAAGTCAGAGCTATATTCCTCTCTTTGGGCCAGCTGCGATGAGCTTCGCGGCGGGATGGACGCTAGTCAATATAAGGATTATGTCTTAGTCCTGCTTTTCATTAAATACATTAGCGACAAATACGCCGGTGTCCCTTACGCACCGATCAAAATACCGGCCGGCGCGAGCTTTGCTGATATGGTCGCCCTGAAGGGCCGGCCTGATATTGGGGATAAGATCAACACCGACATTATTGGCCCGCTTGCTGAGACAAACCGACTGTCCGATATGCCTGATTTTAATGACGACGGCAAGCTAGGCAGCGGCAAAGAAAAGGTCGATCGGCTAACCAATCTGATCGCGATCTTTGAGAACAAAAATCTGGACTTTTCCCGCAACCGTGCCGATGGTGACGACATCCTGGGCGACGCTTACGAATATCTCATGCGTCACTTCGCCACCGAGAGCGGTAAAAGCAAGGGCCAGTTCTATACACCGGCCGAGGTCAGCCGGATAATGGCTCGCATCATAGGAATCCGAGAGGCCGCAACGACCGCCAGTACGACTGTGTACGATCCGACCTGCGGCAGCGGATCGCTGTTATTGAAAGTTGCGGACGAGGCCGGCACTTCAGTAACGCTGAACGGGCAAGAGAAGGATGTTGCAACGGCCGGTCTTGCTCGGATGAACATGATCCTGCACAACAATCCGACGGCGGTCATCGAGGGCGGCAGCAGCACATTGGCGACTCCGCTTTTTAAGGATGGCGACACGATCAAGTCATTTGATTATGTGGTCGCAAATCCGCCTTTTTCAGACAAGCGTTGGAGCACAGGTTTCGATCCACACCATGACGAATTTGATCGTTTTGAATCGTTTGGTGTCCCGCCCGCTAAGCAGGGAGATTATGCGTATCTTTTGCACATTGTTCGTTCGCTCAAGAAGACAGGTAAGGGCGCCTGTATCTTGCCGCATGGCGTGTTGTTTCGCGGCAATGCCGAGGCGGAGATACGACGCAACTTGATACGAAAAGGTTATATAAAAGGCATCATCGGTTTGCCGCCCAATCTCTTTTACGGCACCGGCATTCCGGCTTGTATTATTGTCATCGACAAGCTTGATGCTCAGAACCGTAAAGGCATTTTTATGATCGACGCAAGTGCCGACTTTGCAAAGGACGGCCCCAAAAACCGACTTCGTGCACAGGATATCCATCGGATCGTGGATATTTTTACAAAGCAGATCGAGGTCCCGAAATATTCCCGCATGGTGTCGGTTGACGAGATCGAACACAAGAATGAATTTAACCTCAACCTGCCGCGATATATTGATAGCCGTCCGCCCGAGGATATTCAAGACATTGATGGGCATCTGCGCGGCGGCATACCTGAACGCGATATTGATGCTCTTGGTCGATATTGGTCTGTCTGTCCCGATCTTCGGCATTCGCTTTTCAAGCCAAACCGTGATGGGTATGTCGATCTTACGGTTGAAAAATCAGATGTTAAGACAGCTATTTACGATCACTCGGAGTTTGCTGCGTTTACCGAAGGGATGCGACGGCATTTTACAGCTTGGCAAGACCGGATAACCGGCGAGCTTAAAAACGTCAAAACCGGGTTTCATCCAAAGGAACTCATTCACAGCGTCGGCGAAGATATCCTTGCACATTATCAAAACAGACCACTGATCGACCCATACAGCATCTATCAACACCTTATGGACTATTGGGATGAGACGATGCAGGACGATTGTTATCTGATAGCTGCGGATGGATGGAAGGCAGAGCCGTATCGTGTCATTGTAAAAGACAAGAAAGGAAATGATAAGGACAAAGGGTGGGCCTGTGATCTGGTGCCTAAACCTCTAATCGTCGCTCGATACTTTTCAGCGGAGCAGATAGCAATTGATGAGCTAGCCGCACAGCTCGAAGACAATACAGCAAAGCTTGAGGAACTCGATGAGGAAAACGGAGGCGACGAGGGAGTATTAAGCACGGTCGCAAATCGGACGGATGCCCTGATCGCCAGACAGGAAGCGATCGTTGCCCTGCTTGAGCAAGTTGACGCAGAGAGTTTTGGCAATTACAAACAAGCCGTGATCGATCAGGAAAAGTATCGTGGCCGGCTGAATGACATTGCTGCCGATCCGCGGATTCAAAACTTAGCAAACGAAAAAGGCAAAGTGACTCTTGTAGCAGTCAACGCAAGGCTGCGGGAACAAATAGATCAAAACGAACACGGCACTCTGGAAAGCTACAAGCTGGCAACCTCTGAGCTAAAGAAGGCTCAGGACGCGGCAAGAGAACATCTTAAGCAAGGTTCCGACGCAGTGCAGAAACATTTTCTCGCCAATCCCGAGCACGAAGATTTCAAAGAGCTTGCGGTGCTTGAAGAATATTTGCGGCTGACCGATCTGATCAGCGGCCTTAAAAAAAAGCTGAAGGAAGCGGAGAGTGAATTGGACGCTCTCGCCTATGCCAAATATCGGACATTGACCGATGACGATGTAAAGCAGCTTGTGGTGGATGATAAATGGCTCGCGTCGCTTTCAATTGCGATAAATGGCGAAGTTGACCATATAAGTCAGCAGTTGACTGGTCGCGTAAAGGAACTGGCCGAGCGATACGATACACCACTGCCGCAAATGGTCGAACGAACAGCTGAGCTTGAAACAAAAGTGAACGGTCACCTCAAAAGGATGGGCTATTCATGGACGTGAAGCCAGGTTACAAAATGACCGATGCGGGTTTTATCCCCCGTGATTGGAGCGCCAAGAGCGTCAGCAGCATTAGTACACCGGTCAGAGGCGGCTCACCGAGACCGGCAGGTAATCCAAGATATTTCAATGGCTCGTTTATTCCTTGGCTTACCGTAGCATCGTTAACTAATATCCCAGACTCAAAGCTACTTGTATCGGAAACGGCAAGCTGCTTAACCGAAGAAGGCGCGTTGCACAGCCGAACCCTTTTGCCTGGCACATTGATCATTGCGAATAGTGGGGCGACCCTCGGTGTTGCAAAGATCCTCGAAATCAGGTGTTGCGCAAATGACGGAATAGCAGCGCTGCTTTCATTGGACAAGGAAATTAGTCCGCACTATTTGGCGCACTACATAAACACACAGACAAATTACTTGCGGGATAGTATCGCAACGGGAAACGGACAACCAAACTTAAATACGGAGCTAATCGGAAAATTTATTATTCCACTTCCGCCGACAAAGATTGAGCAGTTAGCGATTGCTGAGGCGTTAAGCGATGCGGATGCTTTTATCGAATCGCTTGAGCAGCTAATCGCTAAGAAACGTCAGATCAAACAGGCCGCGATGCAGGAGCTACTCACCGGTCGAAAACGGCTCGATGGTTTTACGGACGAATGGACGCCGAAGCCTTTGGGCAAGTTGTTCTATATCAGCGGAGGATTATCCGCATCTCGCGATCAATTGGGTAATGTAGGATATTGCTACCTGCATTATGGCGACATTCACACCTCCGACAGGAGCTTTATCGATGTAGCATCGGAGTTTTCTAACATTCCCAAACTAAATGTGTCTCTTGCCAATGTTTCGGCTAAAACGCTCCTAGAAGATGGAGACGTAGTTTTCGTTGATGCTTCGGAGGACGACGAAGGAACAAGCAAATATGTAGTTATTGATAACGCTGACGACATCCCATTTATCTCGGGACTACATACGATTGTTGCGAAGAGAAAGACGGAAGAGCTTGAACCGATATACCTGCGTTATTGCTTTCAGAGTGAGGCCATTAAGTTTCAGTTCAAGTATTTTGCGGTGGGAACGAAGGTTTCAGGTGTAAGCAAAGGAAACATTGTGAAAATCGTGTTACCCGTGCCAACGCGGGATGAACAACTAGCAATTGGAGCGTTTCTTTCAGACATCGACTCTGAGATTTCCGCACTCGAAACAAAATTGGGAAAGGTTCGAGGAATCAAACGTGGAATGATGCAGGATCTATTGACCGGGAAGATCCGACTGGTCGAATCCGCATCAAGTGTGATCCAGATTGATTCGATGCGGTCGCAGTCATCCGGTAAGTCATCGGGCCACAACGAACATTTCAATGAGGCTGTGATTATCGGAGTTCTTACAAAGCAGTTTGGCAGTAATGAATATCCGCTGGGACGAAAGCGACGCACCAAATTTGCTTATTTGCTTCATCGGCATTGTGAGGGCCAGGCGCTAGGGTTTATGAAAAAAGCTGCGGGACCATATAACCCAACGGTTCGATATGGTGGTGCGGAGCAAATCGCAATAAATAAAGCTTACGTCCAAGAATGTCAATCAGGCAGTCGGACGGGATTTGTCGCCGGTAATAGGATCGCTGAGGCCGAAAACTATTTCATCGAATGGTATGGAGGGGATGCTTTAGTCTGGCTCAAGCGGTTTAAGAAGCGAACAAATGACAGTCTCGAACTGCTAACCACCGTCGATATGGCTATGGTCGAGCTCGGAGAGAACAGTTCGACAGTATCAATGGAAAGCGTGAAAGATGTAATTGCCGCGCACCCAGAGTGGTCACCGAAACTTAGTCGTGAAGTTTTTTCGGATGATAAAATTGCGGTAGCGATTAAGGAGGTGACAGACCTTTTTGGTTAGACGGTGCATATGCCAAACCCGACGTTTGTAGCTTATATTGATGAATCCGGGGACGAAGGATTTCGGTTCGACGGCGGAAGCTCGCGTTGGTTTGTCCTCAGTGCGGTAGTAATGCGGAAAACGCACGAGGCCGTGATGATCGATCTCGTTCGAGATGTTCGCGCTCTATTAGGCAAACCGCCGAAAAAGCCGCTTCATTTTAGGGACCTTCGGCATGAGCATCGCTTGCCCTTTTTGGATCGAATCGCTGGTGCTGAACTTAGTACAATTTCAATACTGACGCATAAACCGTCATTAACAGAACCAGCAAAGTTTCGCGGTGGATCGCGGCTTCACCATTATAACTTGCGCTATCTGCTGGAACGTGTCTGTTGGCTTTGCCGTGACGCTCGGAGCAAAGACGACACCGGCGATGGCAGTGTAGAGCTTGTGTTCTCAAATCGAAAGACCATGTCTTACGACGACATAAGGAACTATCTTGACGGTCTGATCGCCAACGAAGCCCTTAAGCTCGGCGGCGAACGTATTCACGACATCCGGCTAAGCGGCGATATTATTAAGACATCACAAATACAAACCTTTACGTCCGGCAAACGTGCGGGCCTTCAGATAGCGGATGCTGTAGCGTCAAGTTGCTTTTACGGGTTAGAGCCGTCAAGGGTCGGTTTTATTGAAAGCCGTTATGTAGAAATGCTAAAGCCGGTAATATACACTCGCGGTGGAAAGACTCTGAGTTATGGGATGAAATTCTTCCCGGTCGGGATCGATCAGATTGCGAATGAAGATACGAGATTGAAATGGGTCGAGAACCATTTCAAATAAAAAAGCAGGCCCTGGGTCTCAGTATATCCTTTTGGTAAAGGTTGCCATCCTTAACGGACGACCTGAGATTTACCCCACGCACACCTGCTGATTTAATTATATACATTTGCTTTACATTGTCAAGCATTTTGTTGCGTTTGTGAAACACATCTAGCATGAACGGTATTGGCCAGCCAGAACGAGTTACTCAGGACCGCGTGATCGAATTGTTCCGCGATGAGCTTGGATACCGTTATCTCGGCGACTGGTCAGACCGGCTTGGCAACACCAATATCGAGGCCGATATTTTGAAGGGTTGGCTTGCCGCAAACGGATATTCAAATGAGCAGATAAATCGTGCAATATACCGGCTTCGCGCCGAGGCGGACAACTACAATCGCAGCTTGTATGACAACAACAAGGCTGTTTACTCGATGCTTCGCTATGGCGTTGAGGTAAATGTTGATCCAGGGCAGCCGACAAAAACGGTCCAGCTTATAAACTGGAACGAACCAGAAAAAAACGATTTTGCAATTGCCGAGGAAGTGACGCTAAGCGGAAACTATACGCGACGCCCGGATATCGTGCTCTATGTCAACGGCATTGCAATTGGGGTGCTTGAGTTAAAGAACAGCCGCATCTCGATCGGCGACGGCATCCGCCAAAATCTTTCAAATCAACAGCCTGAGTTTAATGCATGGTTCTTCAGCACCGTGCAATTCATTCTTGCCGGTAACGACTCTGAGGGTCTGAAATATGGGACGATCCTGACCGAAGAGAAGTATTTTCTGAATTGGAAAGAAGACGAGCAGGATAACACTCGATACAAACTCGACAAATATCTGCTGAAGATTTGTGAAAAGGATCGTTTGATCGAGTTGATGCATGACTTTGTTTTGTTCGAGAACGGCATCAAGAAACTTCCACGTGCGCACCAGTATTTCGGTATCAAGGCCGCCCAGCAACGTGTCCATGAAAAGCGCGGCGGCATTATCTGGCACACTCAAGGCAGCGGCAAAAGCATTGTTATGGTCTGGCTCGCCAAATGGATACTGGAGAATAATCCACATGCCCGCGTAGCGATCATCACCGACCGGGACGAGCTCGACAAACAAATAAAGCGAGTTTTCGAAGACGCCAACGAGCAGATTTACAAAGCGAAAAGTGGCCGCGATCTTATCAACCAATTAGGCCAAGCAACACCAAGATTGCTTTGTTCGCTGGTCCACAAGTTTGGCCGTCGTGATGTTGATGATTTTGACGAATTCATCAAAGGTATCGAGGCACAGCCGAGTCAGACCCACGGCGAGGTTTTTGTATTTGTCGATGAGTGTCATAGAACGCAGAGCGGCAAGCTTAATCGTTTGATGAAGGCGATAATGCCTAACGCGATCTTTGTTGGCTTTACCGGCACACCTTTGTTAAGGCGTGACAAGCAGACGACGATCGAAGTGTTTGGCACATATATCCATACATACAAATTCAGTGAAGCGGTCGATGATGGTGTTGTCCTTGATCTGATCTATGACCCTCGCGACATTAACCAATGGATCAGCTCACCGGAAAAGGTCGATGCATGGTTTGAGGCAAAGACACGCGGGTTGAACGATTGGCAAAAGGAAGAACTAAAAAATAAATGGGGAACAATGCAAAACGTGCTCAGTTCCCTTAATCGAATGGATCATGTTGTCGAGGACATAATTTTCGATTTTAGCGTTAAGCCTCGATTATCGAGTGAGCGCGGCAACGCGATCCTTGTCACCGGAAGTATTTACGAGGCGTGCAAATACTTTGGTCTGTTCCAGAAAACGCCATTCAAGGGCAAATGTGGTCTTATCACATCTCATAATCCACAAGTCAGAGATGTGACGCTCGAAGAGGTTGGAGCCAACACCGAATCCGACAAACAATTTATCCATAATACCTACAACAATCTCCTGGAAGATGTTATTCCAAAGTCGGGAATGACGAAAACCGAAACGTATGAGGAGAAGGCCAAAGAGTTGTTTATTAAACAGCCGGCAAATATGAAGCTGTTAATTGTCGTGGATAAACTTCTCACAGGCTTTGATGCGCCGCCGTGCACTTACCTTTATCTCGACAAATCGATGCAGGATCACGGTCTGTTTCAGGCGATCTGTAGAACTAACAGGCTTGACGGTGAGGACAAGGACTTTGGTTATATAGTCGATTACAAGGATCTCTTCAAAAAAGTTCAAAATGCGATTGCGGTTTACACAGCGGACGATCTCGATACTGATACGGACGGTATCGATCCCAATGTATTGCTAAAGGACAGGCTAAAGGTTGGCAAAGAGCGTCTCGATGACGCACTGGAGAAACTAGCGCTGCTTTGTGAACCCGTTGAGCCGCCAAATGGCGAGCTTGAGCATATACATTATTTTTGCGGTAACACCGAAATTGAGACGGATCTTAAAGAACACGAACCGCAACGCACACAACTTTACAAGGCTACTGTGCTTCTCGTCAGGGCCTTTTCAAACATTGCGGATGAACTCGCCGACGCAGGATACACTGAAGCCGACATTGTGCGGATCAAAAGTGATCTGGACCGATATGTAAACGTCAGAGACATCATTCGTCGAGCTAGTGGTGAAATACTCGATCTTAAACCTTACGAAGCGGATATGCGTCACCTTCTCGACACTTATATTGAGGCGGATGCCCCGCGCGCGATCTCCCCGTTCGGTGACCTTTCTTTGATCGACATCATTGTGCGAACCGGCATCGCAGACGCAATTGCGACCCAGCTAGGTGGTATGAAGGGCGACAAGCAGGCCGTTGCCGAGACAATCGAAAACAACGTAAGGAGCAAGATCATCAAAGAACATCTCAATGACCCTGAGTTTTACGCCAGGATGTCAGAGTTGCTCGACGAAATAATTGCTGCTCGAAAAGCAAACGCGATAGCATACGAAGAATATTTGAAACGGATCGCAGAGCTTGCAAAAAAGGTTAGTGCCGGACAGGATGATCAGACACCGGAAAAGCTGGATACACCGGGTAAGAGAGCACTGTATAACAACCTTGGCAACAACGAAGAACTTGCGCTACGCGTACATGAAAAGGTAATGCAAATTCGGCCGGATGGCTTTCGAGGCATACAGCCGCGGGAACAAGTTATCAAAGCAGGCATTTATGAGATTCTTAACGACGAGGTCGATGTCGAGAGGATATTTAATATTATTCGTGCACAGGCGGAATATTAGGACTTATGGAGATCGAGTTGGGTGATATCACTGCCGATGTAACTCTCAAAAACATCAAAAATATTCACCTCAGCGTTCATCCGCCGACAGGACGCGTAAAGATCTCTGCGCCCGAACGAATGAATCTTGACACGATTCGGGTTTTTGCAGTCTCCAGATTAGATTGGATCAAACGTCAGAGAAGGCGTTTCAGTGAACAGGAGCGCGAACCGATTCGTGACTTTGTTTCTCGTGAGAGCCATTACTTTCTCGGGAAACGCTATCTGTTGAAGGTTACAGAAAATGACGCACCCCCATTAGTCGTTTTACGTCATCGTGAGATTGAATTGATAGTTCGCCCAGGGACTACGAGATCACAAAAACAAACTCTGTTGGAAAAATGGTACCGGAAGCAGTTAAAGGAGATCGCCACGAACCTTATTGAAATCTGGCAGGCGACGATGAATGTCACTGTCAGAGACTTCGGCGTAAAAAAAATGCGAACTAAGTGGGGTTCCTGCAATCGAGAGGTGGGCCGTGTTTGGCTTAATCTTGAACTTGCAAAAAAACCACGAGAATGTATCGAATATGTTCTGGTGCATGAACTGGTTCATTTATCAGAGCGCACCCACAACTACCGTTTCTTGTCTTATATGGACGAATTTCTCCCTGAATGGCGGCATAGGAGAGATCAGCTCAACCGCCTTCCGGTTAGCCATGTCGAATGGAAATACTAAGACGCAGTTTATCCGGGAGCTATTATCATTCGATGGACGCAGTCTAACTTCTTAGATGAGAA
This sequence comes from uncultured Chloracidobacterium sp., assembly GCA_964528325.1. Lineage (GTDB taxonomy): Bacteria > Acidobacteriota > Blastocatellia > Pyrinomonadales > Pyrinomonadaceae > OLB17. The sequence goes on from CAZGSC010000027.1 coordinate 22,477, forward strand.
CAACCAATTCGCAAGGTGTGCAAAACGATTGCTCATCTGAGGGAACAGTTCCAATCGCCGTCCATACCTGTTCAAATCTGAAATCCAGCTTGATAATGCGATTTTTTAGAGGATCGTTCATTTGCAAACAAAGTCTTTTTAAGAAAGATAACAAAAGCACTGAGACACTGTGGAAATAGGTGTAAAACTATGGGCTAAAAGGTCTGTTTTTTACCCCTATTTAGATTTGTTTTTCCAAGATATGATTCTGAAGTGAATTGAAAAATTAACAATGAAGTCATGTCTCAGACAATCAAAAACATCCTTGACACCAATACCTTTCCTTCGCGACGTCCACATTCCAAATGGTGGGGTTTTGTTTGGAGAGGTCTTGTGGTAAATGGAAACGCTCACCACTACCACGCAATGGGGCGCTCGGTCTGGCTGTTTCTTTATCTGATTATTCACGCCAACCGAAAGACCGGCACTCTTTATCGGAGGGTTAATACCATCGCCAACGATATCGGGCTATCAAAACGAACCGTACAAATATGGCTAAAAAGGCTTCGTGATAGCGGATATATTATTACTGAACGAACCGGCCGCTCTCTGATAATTCATATAACGAACTGGCGCCCGATCAATCAATTTCCTCGCCCATATTTCCGCGGAGACAAGCCAAATTAAAGCTAAGTTGGCAAGCATCCGAGATAAGACTACTTGGTCTTAAAAATCACCCTTTTGTAAATAACCTTATCTGGCTATTATACCCTCATCTCACTAGTAACCTATTGACCTTTGACCACTCCTAATGAAACATCTTCTCCGTCCGACATAACTATTTTTGCGAAAACAAGCTTTAGGAACCAAGAGCAGCCTTTCGGAATAAGACAAGCTGACCGCCGAGCCCATATATATCTTTTGGGTAAAACAGGAACCGGCAAGTCCACTCTGCTTGAGGCGATGATGCTCGCGGATATCAGCAGAGGGGCGGGGTTTGCACTCCTTGACCCTCACGGCGATCTGTTAAAGCGAATAAAGGAACGAATCCCGGACGACAGACTTGCCGACCTCATCGATTTTGATGTGGCGGACCCTAAACAACCATACGGCTTTAATCCCATCGCAAATATCTCGGTGGCTAAACGACCGCTTGCGTGCTCAGGCTTGATTCAGGTCCTTAAACATCTGTGGAGTGATTCTTGGGGACCGCGGCTTGAATACATTCTTAGAAACTGCCTTTTATCACTGCTCGACTATCCCGGAGCCAATCTATCCGACATTTTGCTTCTGCTCTCAGACCGAAACTATCGCAAAAAAGTAATCCCATTTATCAGGAATAAACAGGTCAAAGATTTTTGGCTCTCTGAATACGACCGATACCCCGAACGCTTTCGTATCGAAGCTATCGCCCCGATTCAAAATAAGGTCGGAGCCTTCCTTTCTCACCCGCTGCTGCAAAGAATTCTCACGAATCCGGAACAGCCGCTAAGCCTAAGAAGGATCATGGACGAAGGTAAGATTCTGTTGGTCAATCTGGCAAAAGGAAGCCTTGGGGAAGATACATCAAACCTTTTAGGTTCGCTGCTAATATCCCGTTTCGATCTTGCGGCACTGAGCCGCGCGGATATCTCGGAACCCGAGCGACGAGACTACGCTCTTTATCTGGATGAATTTCACAACTTTACGACACAAAGCCTGATCTTCATGTTATCCGAATTGCGCAAGTATAGATTGTCGCTAGTGCTTGCTCATCAATATCTAACACAGCTTGACCCGAACATTAGAGAAGCGATCCTGGGGAACGTCGGTACAACGATCGTCTTCCGAATCGGCGCCACTGATGCCGAAACAATCGCAATGGAATTTGCACCAGAATTTAAGCTCACAGACTTTACAAACCTTCCCAACTATCACATCTATCTCAAGTTGATGATCGACGGTAAAGTATCCCGCCCTTTCTCGGCCGTAACGATTCCACCGATACCAGATACGGCGGCTGCCTGACGCTCTTTCCGTTCCAGCGGCCGCCAAATCCGTTTGTTTGTTTCCTCCTGTGGGCAAACCCTTGCCTGTAGGAATCTGCAAATAAAACACAATTCAAAACTGGAGGAAAACATATATGGAAGAAACCCTACGATGCATTCTTTGCCATAAAGAACTCGAAGGAGTGATAGAGGTGATCACGGTGAAAATTGGAAGACTGCCCCTGTCTCGTTTCAGTGAGAGCTCAGATTGCAACTGGACAAGGTGCAAGACCTGCAAGCGGTCGATCTGCAAAAGCTGCTACAAGGGACGCCCGATCTCTTGCTGCGAAACCGCTTTTAGCATTCGTCGCGAGGACACTGTGCAGGCGCACGAAAGTTCATTCCTAGAAGCCGCTTGACACTCGCCTTGACGGCTCAAAATAGACAAAAACCAAAAATACCAACCCAACATTACAGGAGGAAAAACAATGTCTGACTACAAGATAGTCTATTTGATCGTAGAACGCGGCGTTGAGCCGAATCGCCAGGTCTTCTGGCGGCCGGCTGGCAATGCCTTTGTTTGCCGGGACGGAAGCTTGAATCTCAAACTGGATATGTATCCCGGCCTGAACTTCAACATCCGCGATCCGAAACCCAACGGTGGACGTGAAGACGCTGAGCTGACACCTGCCAGTGAGGAAGCCGGCAAGGGAGAAGCCGAAGTGGTTAACTTTCCCAGTCTTGGGAATGGTCACAATACACGGTCGCAAAAGACCGTCTCCAAAAGACCGGCTTCCGCGCCGGTGGTTACAAAGCCTGCGGGAGCAAGTGATGATGATCCGCCGTTTTGACAGGTATCGGTTCTGCACCGTGGTAAGGAGGAAGAAAATGCTTCAAAACAGACGACCACTATCGGTCAAAAACCATTAACTAAGAGGAGGACACATATGAGAACAAGAAGCCTGACTGTTATCCAGGAACTGAGCGGCAGAGAGATATGCGGCCTCTACCGAAACAATAACGGCGGGCTGACCGAACACGGCGCTGAGCTAAAAGCATTCCTAGACGGTTTCAGAGTCGTAAACGGAGTCGGCGTCGTAAGCCGCGAGAAAGTAGCCTTTGGGATGGGCTGTTTGACGGCCCAGGTCATTGCCCACTTTACGAGAGAACTTGGCAGCTACTACGTCTGCCCGGCTGGAACCAATAGCTGTAACGAGGACTATCTCTACACGATCTATTTTGAGCGGCAGTCGAGATTTTCCTGGCCTGCCCTCTCAATACAGGTCAAGGCCGGAAGCCCACTCCCTTTCGGCTTGCCCGGCACCAGACGCGATCACATGCCGATAATCTATAACGGTTCGGTGAGGGATTTCGATCCCATTGAGGTCGAGTCAGCCTGGTACAGACGAAAAGAGATTCTGGTCAATGATTTTTCAGACGATCCAGTATTGTCGGCCAAGATCATTGTCACAAGATAACTCTTCTACACTCCCACACAAACAACAACAAGAAAAAAGGAAATCCAGCAACGGTACAGGTCGTCCAGTACCTCTCGCCTAATTTCAGTGTGCGAAAGGAGGAGTCCTGAGCCGCAGTGTGTTTCAAAGCAACAACAATCAGGAGGAAAAAATAATGACAGCAACAACGAAAATGAAAAG
>CAZGSC010000028.1:0-25538 GCA_964528325.1 uncultured Chloracidobacterium sp.
GGGCTGCATCGACGCTGATTACAAAGTAACTGATATAAAGGTGAAACCCGGTAAACGTTCTCCGGCCCCGCCATATACCACCTCAACGCTGCAACAGGAAGCATCAAGAAAACTTGGTTACGGTGTGGCGAGAACGATGCAGATCGCGCAGAAGCTGTATGAGAACGGCCATATCACCTATATGCGTACGGATAGCGTAAGCCTTAGTGCAACAGCTCTGGACGACATTAAGCAAACGGTGAACAGCCTCTACGGTGAAAAATATCAACAGTACCGCAAATTCAAAAATAAGAACGAATCCGCACAGGAAGCACACGAAGCTATTCGCCCAACCTATACGAGTGCCACAACGATCAAAGAAGAAGAATGGCAAAAGCTATATGAACTGATCTGGAAGCGAACTATGGCCTCTCAAATGGCCGATGCCGAGTTAGAAAAAACTGCGGTCAATATAGAAATTTCCACGAACAAAGAAGAATTAACAGCTTCGGGAGAAGTGTTGAAATTCGATGGATTTCTGAAAGTGTATCGAGAAGATAAAGATGAAGACGAACCGGAAGAATCATCCGAAGGCCTATTGCCGCCGATGACGGTGGGGCAGTCATTGCCGCTTTCTGAACTCAGAGCAACGGAACGGTTCAGCCGGGCTCAGCCGAGATACACCGAAGCATCATTGGTAAAAAAACTGGAAGAGCTCGGCATTGGCCGCCCGTCCACTTATGCGCCGACAATTTCAACGATCCAGAAAAGGGAATACGTAGAAAAAAGGGATAAAGAAGGCACGCAAAGGGCTTACAGGATATTGATATTAAAAGATGGTTCCATCAGTAAAAAGGAAGAAACTGAAACTACCGGTGCGGAAAAAGCAAAATTGTTCCCTACTGACTTAGGGTTGGTCGTTACAGATTTTCTGAAGCAGTATTTTGACGACATCATGGATTATGGCTTCACCGCCAAGATCGAGGGAGAGTTCGATGAAGTAGCAGACGGCAAACTGAAGTGGAATGATATGATCGATGAGTTTTACATCCCCTTCAAAAAGGACGTTGACAACACCATCGAAAATGCAGAGCGTGTAAAGGGCGAAAGGGTACTTGGCACTGATCCCGAAAGCGGCAAACCGGTGGTTGCCCGTATGGCACGTTATGGCCCGATCATACAGATCGGAAGCGCCGCGGGAGAGGAAAAACCGAGATTTGCAAAGGTCCCGCCAGGACAGAGCATTGAAACCATCACGTTTGAAGAAGCGCTGGCCCTATTTAAATTGCAGGCCGCGATGGGCAGTTATGACGGCAAAGAATTGTCTGTGAGCATTGGCCGCTTTGGGCCTTATGTAAAATGGGGCGATGAATTTGTCTCAATACCCCGCGGCACTGATCTTGGTACGGTGGACACGGAAAAAGCGATCGAATATATCAAAGCTAAACAAATTGCGGATGCTCCGGTTGGCGAGTATGACGGCAAACCGATCACAAAAGGAACCGGACGTTTCGGGCCATTCATAAAATGGGAAGGTATGTATATCAACGTCCCGCGCCGGTATGATTTTCAGAATCTGACCCAGGCCGAGATGAACGAACTTATCGAAGCAAAGCGCGATAAGGAAGCGAATCGCTACATACAACGCTGGGAGGATGAAAAAATATCGGTGGAAAATGCCCGTTGGGGCCCGGTCATCAAGTTCGGCAAAAAGATCATTTCAATTCCCAAAAAAGCCGATGGCACACGGTCCACAGCGGAAGAGGCAGCAGCTCTAACTCTGGAACAGGTAAAAAAACTTATTGAAGCCGAAATGCCGGAAGCTTTTGCAAAGAAGTCGAGGCCTTCAGCTAAAAAGGCACCTGCTAAGAAAACTGCGAAGAAAACTGGTAAATGATGAAAACGAGCGGACGGTCGAACTATTCCTAATGCGATGCCGTATACTGGGATGAACCGGTCAAGAATCTACCCCGAAATGCAGCATGCTTCGCCCGCTTGAAAAGACGACAAAAAAGGACGACACCGTGCGGTATTGCCAAAACGAGGAATGTGATTATAAAATGGCTGTCGATAACTCAGAGGTAACATTAAGCGACAAAACATAGGCCTCGCATGAAAGAGAATCTCCAATTTCTGCAAGCATTTCTTAAAAATCCGTTGAAGGTCGGAGCCATTGCGCCGAGTTCACCTGATCTTGCTCAGGAAATGCTGCAGGGTATTCATCCCGATGATCACAATATCGTGCTCGAACTGGGTGTAGGCACAGGAGCAATAACCAGATTCCTGCGCGATGTCGTTCCTAGCAGAGATTCATACTTGGGAATAGAGTTGGACCGCGACCTTGTCACGACGCTTAATCAAAATTTCCCGGATATGAATATTGTATGCGGAAGCGCTGCTGATGCTTATTCGATCCACAAACAGTCCGGCCTCGGCAAGGTTCGTTATGTCGTGTGCTGCCTCCCCTTTGTTTCGCTGCCAAAGGAGATAAGCGAAACAGTTCTGACCGAGATCGAAAAATTTATGGACGAAGGCTGTGAGCTTCGCCTGTTTCAGTACGCACACGGCTACTTCCTTCCGCCCGCCATTAAGCTTCGCGAGATTTTGCAAAACCGTTATGGCAAATCGCGTCGAAGCCCGCTCGTTCTCAAAAACGTCCCGCCCGCATTTACGCTGACGTGGTCGACGGTGTAATAATTTCGCGAAAAAAACATTGACTTTGACCTGAGATTTAGTAAACTACCGCCGTCGGTCTTCCAACCGAGCATCTTAATCCCATCCTAAGAACAGTTTGAGGGGCGAAATTTTCGAAAACGCGTACATGCGGCTTCGATGGCGTTTCGTTGGGATTTTTTTAGTGAGTTCGCAAGACTCTTTGAGGAGAAAAACAAAATTATGAAACTCAGATTACTTATTTCAACCATTTCTTTGGTTTTCGTTTTTTCTGTGATCGCACAGGCTCAAAGTGAAAACAACCGCGTCGAGTTTTACGGCGGGTATTCTTATATGCACACTGACACAGGTTTCAACCAAGACCTTGACGTACCGGAAAGCGATGTTGATCTGAATTTTAACTCTCACGGGTTCAATGCTTCGTTAACGGGCAATGTGCATAGATACGTGGGGCTGAAATTTGATTTTTCAACACATAGCAAATCCCGATCGTTCGACGACGGCACGACCAGCGGTTCGGTGAAGTTAAGAACGAATCAGTTTCTTGGCGGGATTCAGTTCAAGGACAATCGGAAAGAGGGCAGCCGTGTTAGACCCTTTGCTCATATTCTCGCAGGTCTCGCGAATCAAAAATTGTCGGGAACAAACATCGACTATATTCCGCCAGATGTCATTGGCGGGACAACGCCGGTTAATTTTTCCGGAAGCAGCAATGATTTTGCGATGGTCTTTGGCGGCGGTATTGACGTGAATGTGAGCAAGAGAGTTGCCATCCGGATTATTCAATTTGACTATAATCCTATCTTTCGTCGCGACCAGGACATTCCAGAACTAGATGTAACCCTGCCGGGTCGAACCCAGAATAATTGGCGTATCGGCGCTGGTATTGTTTTCCATTAGAAATATCAATGCCAATGTTTTTTGACTGGGCCGGATTCGATCCGGCCCTTTTCATTTTTGCGGCACGGGCTTTTGCGCTTATGATATAACTAAATTCATTGACCCGAAAATAGATCAATTTTTTAATTACGATATGTACAAATTAAGACTAACTAGCCTGTTCCTGATCTGTCTGCTTTTGAGTCCGACGGCCTCGCTGGCTCAGAGCAGCGTTTATTCTGCGCCAAAAGATGAGATCGACAAGATCAAGGACGAGGGTATCAACCGCTCGCAAGTTATGCAGACCTTGAGCTATATGTCCGATGTTATTGGCCCGCGGCTAACCGCAAGCACGGGAGCCAAACGCGCCAACGAATGGACGCGCGAGACGCTGGCAAAATGGGGAATGCAAAACTCTCACCTGGAATCGTGGGGACCGTTCGGCCGCGGCTGGACCTTGAAGAAATTTTACGCGATGGTCGATGGGCCGACCGCCTTTCCGCTGATCGCTTACCCTAAGGCTTGGTCACCGGGGACAGACACATTGGTACCGCCGCCACCGGCGTCAAAAAAGGGCAAAACACCGCCTCCGCCTGTCGGCCCAACAAACACAGCCTACACGGGAGAGGTTGTTCATTTCACAGCTACAAAGGAAGAAGAACTCGAACAATACAAAGGCAAACTGAAAGGCAAGATCGTTCTTGTCGGCGGCATCCGTGAATTGAAAGCTCACTTTGAACCTCAGGCAAAACGTTCTACCGACAAAGACCTTCTCGATCTGGCAGACGCTCCCGATCCTGCAAGCGTCAGACGCCAGCAGGGCGGAGCGCCGAATCCGGCATTTGCGAATTTTCAACAACAACAGCAATTCGGTGCTAAACGGTTCAGATTTCTGGTAGAAGAAGGAGCTGCTGTCCTGATCGACGCCGGACGCGGCGATGGCGGTACGATCTTTGTCCAGCAGGCCTCTGCATTGCAGCCGCCTCCAGCAGCTGAAGGTACGCAGCCAAGCCCTCCGGCACGAGTTTATGACAAAGGTGCAAATGTTCCTATTCAAATAAGTGCGGCGGCTGAGCATTTTAACCGTGTCGCACGCATGGTTGACGCCGGTCAAAAAGTGACAATGACCGTTGATCTGGCGGTTGAGTATGAGGACGCCGACTTGAACGGCTACAACACGATCGCCGAAATACCGGGCAGCGATAAAGCTGACGAGGTCGTGATGCTCGGCGGACATCTCGATTCATGGCAGGCCGGAACGGGCGCCACCGATAATGGAGCAGGCTGTGCGGTAATGATGGAAGCGATGCGCATAATCCAAACTCTCGGCCTCAAACCGCGACGCACGATCCGTATCGCTCTTTGGACTGGCGAAGAACAGGGATTGCTCGGTTCCAGGGCCTATGTAAAACAGCATTTCGGCGAGATGAAAGGAGCTCGAAATATGTTTGGCCCGCCCGACCCGAACGCGCCAAAACCGGAGCTTGTAAAAGGCGCGGATTATGACAAGCTCTCGTCCTATTTCAATATCGACAACGGCACCGGCAAGATCCGCGGGGTTTATATGCAGGGTAATAATGGCGTGAGAGAGATCTTTCGGAAATGGCTCGAGCCTTTCAAGGATACGAAGTGGTTTTCTGCCGACAAAGACATGAGCGCCAACACTCTGACGCTCGCGAACACTGGCGGCACCGACCATCTCAGCTTTGACGCGATAGGCCTGCCTGGTTTCCAGTTCATCCAGGACGAGATCGAATACGACACTCGCACGCACCACTCGAACATGGACGTGTTCGACCGCATCCAGGCAGACGATATGAAACAGATCTCGATCATCGTTGCCGCCTTTGTTTATCAGGCAGCGATGATGGACGATAAGATGCCGAGAAAACCGATGAGATAATTACGCATTTTACAATGTTTCCAACCCGCTCGATCCGACAAATCCATGCCTTGGTTCGAGCGGTTTTTATTTGCAAAACTTGTGTAATCAGTTAATATCTTTTTGAAAATCTCGCAAACACGCTTATGACAAATATCCAATTTCAATCCGGGGCCATCGACGCAGGCGCCTGCGTAAGCAACGCTTGGGAACAGGTCAAACAGAATTATGGACTGTATCTCGGCGTGGCGGTTGTAGCTGCCGTCCTCACAGGCTGTATTCCGTGCCTCAACATCTTTCTCATCGGGCCGATCTTTGGCGGCGTTTTCTACATCGCATTGCGGGATATGCGTCAAGAACCGGTCGATTTTGGAATGATGTTCAAGGGTTTTGAGAAATTCGTTCCGCTTATGGTTATCGGGGTCATCCAAGCTATTCCCGGCGTGATCGGACAGTTTCTTCAGTTCGGATTTAGGTTGAGTGAACTGGGACTTGGCAGAAGAGGTTCAAAGGTCGGAGATTATGATTTTTTTCAGGCTGCGGATCCTGATCTTGCTATCGCGGGTGGCGTGCTGTTTATAGTCCTTATTGTGGCCGCCGTATTTATGATATTCACACTGATCTGGACGGCTGTTTTCTTTTTTGCGGTCCCGCTGGCGGTCGAAAACGATATCGGGCCGATCGACGCCATAAAACTCAGCGCTCAAGCCGCACTAAGTAACATCGGCGGCCTGATCGTGCTTTTTATCTTCGAGGCTTTAGTGGGATTGATAGGCGTCTTGCTATGCGGTATAGGAGTGTTTCTGATCTCGATACCAATCATCTATGTCGCCAATGCGTTTGCATATAGACAGGTATTTCCGCTGGCGCAGCAAAATTTTAATATGGCGCCGCCTCCGCCAAGCGCCTATGGCAATTTTGGAAGCGGAATGCAGAGCTAAAGCGTCAGTTCCATGAAAAGCACGCCGTTGTGCGGATTGTCGTAGTAAGGATTGATCAGGCGAAAGCCGTGAGACTCGTAAAGGTTCACGGCTTTTCCCATCTTTTCGGGATAAGTATCAAGCCACATTTTTTCATAACCGATCTTTTTCGCTTCGATAATAAGTCGCTCGATCAATTTAATTCCGATCCTTGCCCCGCGAAATTCCTCACGAACAAAAAGGCGTTTCATCTCACAGATACCTTCTTCTAACTTTCGCAAAGCAATACAGCCAGCCAGTTTTCCGTCTTGATATGCCAGTAACAGTCTTCCGTCAGGCTGAGCATATTTACCGGGTAATTGTGCTAACTCAGTTTCAAAATCTTGAAAGCAAAGATCAAGGTCTAGCCACGCTTCGTATTCGCGAAAAAGTGATCTCGCTCTGTCGATTTGTTCGTCGGTTGCTGCTTGTATGATGTCAGGCATAATGTCAGTGCTGTTGTGAGAAATTATCAAAATGTTAACATCGGTCAATTAACATCACGAATAGCATCGGTATAGAATCTCTTTTTAAATGCATCGACGATCATTTATTTCAAATCTCGCATACGGAACGGCAGGGCTTGCCTTGGCATGCGTCAGCTTTAGCCGCCGCGACATATTGTTCGCTCAGGAAGCAGCTCTATCAAAACTAAAGGCTGTTGGATACGGAGAGTTGTTTCCGACGGCAGCAAAGAACACCGGCGAAACTTTTCTTAAACTGCCTAAAGGCTTTGAATACAACAAGATAGGCCCACAAGGCTCACCGCTCGCCGACGGCAGGCCGACGCCGACATTGCACGACGGAATGGCGACGTTCAAGTTAGGCCGCGAGCTTAGAATTGTCCGAAACCATGAAGTAGCCGGTGGCCAAAAACCTCAACCGGGTTCGGCAATTGGAGCCTCAAATCACTATGACGAAACGGCAGGCGGCGGCACAACAACATTAGTCATCGATCCGAAAACCAGAACGATCGTCCGCGATTTTGTAAGCCTTTCCGGAACACTTATCAACTGCTCAGGCGGTGCAACTCCGTGGGGAAGCTGGATATCGTGCGAAGAGACAACACTCGGCCAGACTATCAGAGTAAATAGCCGAGGAACAAATTATGGCGGATTCCTAAAACCGCATGGATATTGCTTCGAAGTATTCGCTGCGGCAAATACAAATGCTCCTGCGATCCCGCTAAAGGCATTGGGTAGATTTGAACATGAGGCCGTTGCCGTCGATCCAAAGTCAGGCATCGTCTATATGACTGAAGATTATAAGACTTGCGGCTTTTATCGTTTTCTGCCCAATAAGAAAAAGAAACTTGCAGAAGGCGGCGTTCTGCAAATGCTCGCAATAAAAGATAAACCTGCATACGACACGCGAACCGGACAAGAACAAAATAAAATACTCGATGCGACCTGGGTAACCATCGATCAACCCGATCCGCCTGAGGCAGACGAAGATACGATAGCGGTTTACAGGCAAGGCGTTGCAAAAGGCGGAGCAACTTTTACACGGCTCGAAGGCTGCTGTGCTGATAAATACGGTCGAATTTATTTTTCTGCGACCGACGGCGGCGATTCCAAAGGCGGCCAGATCTGGATGTATTCGCCGACTGCAAAAGACGCAGGCCGTCTCACGCTGCTGTTCGAATCGACCGATCGTTCGCTCCTCGATATGCCGGACAATCTTTGTCTGCTTCCAAGAACGAACCTGCTTTTCATTTGCGAAGACAGCGGCTACATCGGCGTCGGAGGAACGCCGGAGAATATGGTCCGCATCCTGACGCCTGACGGTCGTATCGCCGATTTTGCTCAGAATATTTCCACCGTGCCGCGAGGTGAATTTGCCGGCTCGACATTTTCGCCGGACGGCAAGACACTTTTCGTCAATATCCAGCAAGTCGGGGCGACATTCGCGATCTGGGGTGATTTCTCGAAGTTCAATTCGAAATGGACAGCGTAAATTTCTTATACTAAACCAATGGAACTGGCTGTTGAGAAATACAAGATCGCGAAAGAGCCATATTATTTACCGTTAAAAAATGAGGTTGAGCTTTTCGAAGCGGCGTTTGCGGCGCGGCTGCCGGCAATGCTCAAAGGCCCGACCGGCTGCGGCAAGACGCGTTTTGTCGAATACATGGCGCATCGGCTCAAACGTCCGCTGATCACCGTCGCCTGTCACGAAGACCTTTCCTCGACCGATCTCGTCGGCAGATTCCTGCTCGAGGGCGAAGAGACTGTCTGGCACGACGGCCCGCTGACGACAGCGGTCCGCAGCGGAGCGATCTGCTACCTCGACGAAGTTGTCGAGGCCAGGAAAGACACGGTCGTCATCATTCACCCTTTGACCGACGACCGCCGCCGCCTGCCGATCGAAAAACGCGGCACCGTCATCGAAGCCCCGCCCGAATTCATGCTCGTCGTAAGCTACAATCCGGGCTATCAATCGATCCTCAAAGACCTCAAACAATCGACACGTCAGCGTTTCGTCGCGATGGAATTCGATTACCCCGAACCCGACGCCGAGACCGAGATCGTCGCCAAAGAAGGCGGCATCGACGCGTCAACCGCCGCCGATCTGGTAAAGATCGGCCAAAAGGTCCGCAACCTGCGCGGTCACGGCCTCGAAGAAGGCGTCTCGACACGCCTGCTGATCTACGCCGCCCAAATGATCGCCAAAGGCATCTCGCCCATCGCTGCCGCCGAAACCGCGATCTGCTCGCCGATAACCGACGACCGCGAACTCCAACGCAGCATCCGCGAGATCGTGACAACGATCATTTAGCAATTTCTGTGAGCCAGTGCCTATAAGCTAAATTGGTAGTTTCCGGTTCAAGAAGTGTCTTTAAGACAAAACTGTGTTCAGCGTATTTGTCAGGGAGTTTAATTAAAGCCCACTCTCTCCCTTTGTCAGGATATAGAAGAAGTTGGAATTCTCCGTTTAGCCTCTCTCCTTGAATGGAAAAAATCCAAGATCCGGATCTCAATACAAATCGAATATCTTGATCACTGGTAATTATCCCTTTATCCCACACTCGAGTTTCTCCCGCCCCTTCTCGTCCATCGGGTATTCTTCCCTCCAAGAACATTGTCCTCGAAAGATGCATCGGCATCTCAATCGCCAATCTTTCAACATTTGGTCTCATTGAAGGACCATAATTGATTGCAAATGAGAGGGCGTCGCCGTTGCCGATATCTATGCGAAAATCATAATGTAAAAACGTAGCCCAATGTTCTTTGAAACAATAACGATAAGCGGATTTCATACCACATATAGTATCCTATCTATGCAACATATTTCAAGTAAAAATTACTACAAATACTCACAACTTTTTGAAAATAGGGTAAAGAGGGTAACCGTTGATTACCGTCTAAAAAAACTGTGAAAATATGAAAAATCATTGTATTCTGTAGCTGTTATGACTAAAGAGGAATTGCTGAAAACCTACGGGTCCCTTTCAAATGAGGAGAGACTGAAGCTTGAGCGTTTTATAGCGAAATTGCGAAAACAGCATGCAGAGAGGACAAAACCTAAAAAGCAATTGCGCCCTCTAAGAGAAGAGCCATTTTTTGGGATGTGGAAGGACCGAGAGGACATGGCCGATCCAGTCGAGTGGGTAAGAAAGATAAGACGCGAGCACTGGGGTCCAAATCGAAAAACAAAGGGATGATCCTCATAGATTCGAACATCCTTATTTGGTTCTCAAGAGGGAACGAAGAAGCGGCGATATGGCTTGAACGACAACGGTCGATAACAGAGGTTGCTATAAGCGCGGTTACAAAAATGGAGTTGTTTGTCGGATGCCGTGATAAGAAGCACCTGAAAGAAACAAGTAGATTTCTCGAGAATTATTATTTGATCGATATCGACGAAGCGATCTCAAAACTTTCAGTTGGGCTTGTCGAACGGTATTTTTTGAGTCACAGTTTACAGTTAGCAGACGCATTGATAGCCGCAACCGCGCTCGAATATGATCTTGAACTGGCAACAATCAACAAAAAAGATTTCAGGTTTATCGACGACTTACGATTGGTCGATTACCCATGAGAAACACAGAAAAATCGCCCTCCCCGAAGGCCACGCCCTCCGTTCACTAAAAAAATCAAACAATCACCTCGCCCTCCGCGACATCCCGGCAGATAAGCTGGAGAAGCTGGGTGAGATGCTCGCGGAATTGAAAAATGAAGCTTAGACCATCATTATTTGTTTCTGTGCATCAAAAAGGCATGAGATTCTGTTGGTCAGAAGTTATATTGATCGCGATAGTAAACTTATTTGTCGTTGTCGTCAGCACTCCTGCACAATGCAAGTTGGTGGACGTCGGGAGGGACTCGGTATTCATAACGTTCGAACGGACGGCGGCTGTTAAGACCGAAAGCATGGAGCAATTGCAGGACGGAGTGCTCCTACGCCTTCATAATAATTCCTCATGCGCGATTCAAATCGAAACAGCGGGAGGCAATATCGAAACGTATTCTATTGCAAGAGGACGAAAGATTACTGCGCCTGAACTCGTTAAGGGAACATATGACGACGATCTGCTACCTGACGGAGCGTTGGTTCGTGAGTTGCAATATAGATTCAATGCGCGAGGGGAGACTTCAAGAAGCGTTGGTGGCGACTACTTTAGTAGCGTGCTTCTACCCGGCTCTCAAACCTTATTGTTTGAGGTTCCTTACGGTCATCTGGATTTCAGCTATATCACCAAGATTGAAGTTTCGTTTGGTTACGTTTGGGAAACAGAGCATCCCGGCAAGGTCAGGTATGGCAGTGTAGATCACATTGTGAATTTTTACGACGCTGAAATTCCAAAGCTTGTGCAACAAAATTTGATCACTCGTTCAAAAAAAGGCTTGAAAAACAAACTTCCGTATCCGCCAGCTGTATGGTTCGCCGCGATCGAAACTAAGAATAAACCCGACTGGGAAATACTGCCGCAGGAGGCGAAGGCGGGCGAGGTTATTTTGTCGAAGCGGAATGAGCTTGGCATTTTGTCGAACTTTGCGGCGACGCCGTTTGAGTTGGACGGGAAGCGGTACGCGAGCGTTGAGGGCTTTTGGCAGATGATGCTTTACCCCGAAGGGCCGGACGACGAGCGTGCAAAAGACAAAACGGTGACCTGGAAATACACGCGCGAACAGGTCGCTCAGATGACCGCCTTCGAAGCAAAATCCGCCGGAACGGTTGCCGAGGAAAATATGAAAAAGCTCGGTATCGACTGGTGCACGTATCAGGGCAAGCGATTTCAGTATCGTTCCATAACACCGGGCGAGCACTACCACCTCATTCTCGCCGCTATGCGTGCCAAGCTCGAACAAAACCCCGAAGTAAAACGCACCCTGCTCGCCACCGGCGACCTCATCCTAAAACCCGACCACCACGGCGAAGAAAACCCTCCACCCGAATGGAAGTACTACGAGGTCTGGATGCAATTGAGAGAAGAACTAGCCGCGGATAAACGCAGATAAGCGCAGATCAGAAAACACTCAAAAACACTCTCCTGACTCTTATCCGCGCCATCCGCGTTCATCCGCGGCAAAATCTCCTCCCAGAATTAACACTCATTTAACACCCAATTCATCGATAGTTAACATCGCGGCTTCATTCTGAGTCTTGCAAGCCAAGAATTTAGATAATTTTTTTCCTAAATAGCATCGGAAACAGGCAAAGGGTGTATCAAACACGGCCTTTGTCCGATCTCTAACAGGTTTAAGAAAGGAGTCACCATGAAAACTCAAGATCTCGCAAAGACGATCTCAGCAATTTTTTTAGTAATTTTTTCTTTATTTATTAATACGCAGGCTCAGGCCGATCAGGGCCGCATCGCGGGAACTGTCACTGATACACACGGTGCCATTGTGCCGGGTGCAGCCGTAACGATCACGAGTGATGTCACAGGCGACACGCGAACCGTAACATCGAAGGAGGATGGCAGCTTTCTTGTTGTCGCATTGAAGCCGGCAAAATATACGATCTCAGCAAGCGGAAACACTTTTGAAACAACCAAAAGGGCCATCGAAGTGCTGGTCGGGCAGCAGGCAAATCTCGACATCGTCCTACAGGCTAAGGGCGTCAGTGTAAACGTAGACGTAGTGTCGGGCATGGACACGATAGTAAATACCTCGTCGGCAACCATGAGTGCAAATGTTAATCAGCGCGAGGTCGAGGGCTTGCCGATCAACGGGCGACAGGTATCGCAGCTTTACTTACAGGCTCCGGGCGCGGTCAACAGCGGATCAGGAACCTTTGCCGATATCCGTTTTAATGCCAGAGCAGTAGAGCAGAACATCATCCGCTACGACGGCGTCGAGGGCACGGCTGTTATCGATGCCAGCCCAGGCAACTTAAACGGTGAGATCTCATCTCCGTTCCGGCTTCAATCGAGCCTTGAGAACGTACAGGAATTTCGTGTTGAATCTAGTAACTTTCCGGCAGAATTGGGCACCGGAACGGGAGGGCAAATAAGCCTTGTAACCAAATCCGGCGGCAATCAATTTCACGGTTCACTTTTCGAATACATTCGCAACGACAAGCTCGATGCGGCAAATTTCTTTGACAATGTTGCCGGAAAAAAATCGTCGCTACGGCTTAATCAGTTTGGCGGATCATTAGGCGGGCCGATCGTTAAGAATAAACTGTTCTTCTTTACAAGTTACGAAGGCTACCGCCTGAGAGCCGGCATCAATTTCGTTGAAGCCGTGCCCGGAGCAGTTTCACGCATTTGCGCAGCCCCGCTTGGCACAGGCTTGGCAAATTGTCAGGAATCCGCTGGTGTTACATCACGCACGATCTCTGCCCTGCCGGCTTTCACAGATCCGCGAGCGGTAATTATCTCTCGCGGAACAGGAAGCAATTTGTTTGACGTCGCGCAATTACAAGCTAATCAAGCGGTCGATGAAAATGCTTATTCCGTTCGTTTTGATTACAAGCCAAGCGAAAGAAACTCTTTCTATTTTCGTTTCTTCCGTGACAACGGCACAAACCTGCAGCCTGAAGGCGTATCGGGAAGAAACCTGAAATTTGTTGCCAACCCACAAAATGGCGTAATAAGCTGGCAGTCATTCATCAAACCGACCCTCATCAACGAATTCAAGATTGGTTACAACAGTGCGTTTACACGAACCAATGGAATTGCCCGCTCGATACCGGGCCTCGATCTTTCGGCGGCGGTGATAAATATTTCGGGCAACACGGCAAATTTCAGTATTGCCGGACAAGGAGCATCAGCCGGAACGTCGAATCCTGGCGGCCTTATCCGTGCAAACAGTGCTGCGAACGGACGCGGCCAGCCATACACCGCATATTCTGTTTCGTACATAGACAACCTGACGTGGATAAAAGGCAGCCACATTATCAAATTCGGCGGTGAGTTTCGACAGGTTCGTATCTATACCGACCGCAATGGCGGAACGACTTTTGTGTTTAACAGTCTGACGGACTTTCTCGCAAACAATCTGGCCTCGGTGCAATACCAAGGCGACCTAAGCGATCCAAGCCCTTTCAACAACAACCTGACCGGTAATCGGCTTGCGAAGCAGGAATATTACATCGGATTTGCACAAGACGAGTGGAAGATCCGAAAAAACGTCACTCTCAACTACGGCTTGCGATATGAGTTTTACAAACCGCTGCGCGAAAGAAATAACGGCCAGGTTTTATTCGACACTTCAACCGGCACCTTAAAACCATCGAGCGACGCCGCCTTCAAAACTGACAAAAAAGGATTCGGGCCGCGTGTTGGACTTACCTGGTCACCGAAAATGGAAAGCACCGGACTTTTCGGCGGTGGTAAGACGGTGTTTCGCGGAGGGTTTGGTATTTATTATGGCCCGGGACAGGTCGAGGATCAGATACAGCCTATTGAAAGCGACCGTATCAATTCGACATTGGCTGGCAGCTCGACCGTTCGTTTTGACTCGAACATTGAGTCGTTTGTTAATACGATCAGGACAAATTTCATCAATAACCCAAACAACCGGGCATATCAGCCGAGGGCTTACTCTCCGGAATATCTCGTGCCGGAAAAGATCTACAGCTTTACCGCATCGTATCAACAGGAATTGCCTGGAGAGGCAACGCTTACCGTGGGTTATGTCGGAAGCCGGGGCAGAAATTTATTTCTTCGCGGACTGTCTAATACGCTTCGCGGTGGAGTGGCAACGATCGTCAACGGTTCACCACTACCGACAAACGCCGGATTGGTCAATCGCACAGACGCAAATGGTCGCGTGATTGGCGTAACCGCTATACGGCAGTTCGACATTCTAAATGCAGCTGCTGTCACCGCCTGCGGAGCGTCGGTCAGCAATGCGATCTGTCGCCCGTTTGCGGAGATAGATACAAAGACTAGTGGTGGATCGGATAAATACGATGCATTGCAAATATCACTAGCGCGTCGTCTCAGCGTCGGCTTGACCCTGAACGCTCAGTACACGATGTCAAAGAGCTTTGGCAACACATCGGGTTCAAATGAAGCACGAACGGCGGCAGAACCTTTCGGTGGAGAAATTCGCTCCAGTGGCGATTACAACAACTATGAAGCCGACCGTGGCGCAAATAGCTTTGACGTTCGGAACACTTTCAATTTGAGTGCGATTTACGACCTACCTATCGGAAAAGGACGGGGCCATGATCTTGGACGCTTTGGAAATGCATTACTCGGAGGCTGGGAGATCGGCACGATCATCAACTCCCGAAGCGGAGTTCCGGTTGATGTTACGATCACGCGTCCCGATACGGTCATTGTTTGTCAGACCGCGGGCGGCTGTGTAGTTCCGATAAATGCGGCTGGCGGAACGGTGACGTATGCACAGGGCTATACGGTAAATGCATTTAATCCAAGCGCAAATGCCCCATTGCCTCCCGGATTTATTGCTGTGATCAACTCGCCGGGTGGTGGTTCGTCCCGTCAAACCCGCCGGCCAAATCTAATCGCCGGCGCTAATCCGTATCTCGGCAACGACCGTAATTTCCTAAATCCTGCGGCGTTTACGGCCCCGGCGGCCGGAACATTCGGCAACTTGCCGCGCAACGCCCTTGTAGGCCCAAAATTCTTTCAGGCCGACCTGATACTTAACCGTAAGTTCCGGTTTAATGAGAGATACAATATGGAATTTCGCACTGAGATATTCAATATTCTCAACCATGCGAATTTCAGCAATCCGGCATCTGTTTTGAGCAATCCGCTTCCAACATTCACCGTAACAGCGGCCAATGGAGGCAATCAGGCATTTTATGTGTTGAATTCGGGTTTCCTGCAACCAGGTGAGGCATTTACGCAAACGCGAGCGGGAACTGCTTTTGGTCTTTTGAGATCAACACTTGAAAGAACAGTTGGTCTGGGGACAAACAGACAAATTCAGTTCGCTGTGCGGCTAAATTTCTAATTCAAGGGGGAAAAACAAGGGGAAAAGAAAAAGGCTCGTTAAGAGCCTTTTTCTATTTCAGGTTTATCTTCAGCTTCTAAGGCATAATCGCGGTCGGATCCGCCGGCATTGCCCGTATCTCGACCTGTCCATCGGCAGTAAGTGTCGCTGAATCACCCTCGTTGAACATAAAGCGTTCCCACGTAAGCGGCGACACCGAGCCCGGCGTTCCGACGGCGGTGAATCTGAGATTCAGAAGCAAGCCGTTGCTGTCTATCGGCATCGGGCCATAAACGGCGACTCTGAGAAGTCCCGGTTCTGTTGCATTTACAGTCGTGGCAAGCCCGCGGCTGACAGTTGCGATCACATCCACCGGATTGTCAATAGGCTGTATCACAGTGGGGTCGTATCGCAGGTCAAACTCATACGCGATAATGCCTTTATTCACCACATTCTCAACACTAACAGGAACAAGGATCTCGCTATTCGCTGCTGTCGTAAGACGCGGCGCACCGACAGCCGGGCTATCCATACCTACATTCGCAGCCGGTCGAGCTCCTGTATTTGCCCAGTTACCTGAAACTTCACCCATTAAGAGGCCGGCGAAATTCTCACCCGAAATGCTGCTCGTGATCGAAGCATAAGATCTGTTTACAGGTAAGAATTTCCAGGTTCCTGTAATGCCGCCGTTCGAAGTAACCACATAACTCGATATCTGGGCTGCATCGAACGATGACACAATACCATTGTTGCTGACATCAGCCACGATAAGCTGATTTCCAGTAAAAGTGACCGCTCCCGAAACATACTGAGAAACTTTTGCAGCATCAAATGATGAAATGTTATTCACACCGCCCGTCTTCGTCGGCGTTACGGTGTAAGGGCCGGCTCCAAAACCGCTGAGAGCATATTGGCCTGCGTTTACCCCGGGAGCGGCAGTTGTCGTTGAAACATTTGGTGAACCTGCACCGGAGATCGTTACGTTTGAAACAAAACGCGGATTAGGTGCGCCAATCGCATTACCATAAGTGACTGTTCCAGAGAGAGCGATTCCCAGAACCGTAACACTGCCATTGGTAAGGGCACTGGCAGGTATGCCTTCGTTGAACTGGAATCCAGGATGGAAAATAATGCTCGGGTCGGTGTAATCCTCAAAGGTTAATGCCGTTGATTGTCCTGACGAACCCACGACGGTAAATTTGAGATTTATCAGTGTACCGGAACCGGCCAGGAATGAACCTTGGAAGGCCGAAATGATCAGATGTCCAGCATTGCCTGCATTCGGTGTAATGGACATCCCGCTGCTCAGCGTCCCCGCAACATCATAAAATGCACCCGACGGCTGCAACACCGCAGGATCAAAAGTGACCTGAAGGTCATACGAAATTATTTCCGCACCGGTAGTGTCACCGACGGTGATCGGTACCGTTATTTCCGAACCTGGCGGTGTCGTGATAACAGGAAGTGTAACTCCGATCGGCGAACCTGTCGGAGTCGGAGTTGCCGTGTTAGTCGCAGTGTTTGTCGGCGTAAATGTCGCGGTCGCCGTATTGGTCGGTGTAAATGTCGGCGTAAACGTCGCAGTTGCTGTCGGCGTTGATGTATTCGTAGATGTAAATGTCGGCGTAAATGTCGGCGTATTCGTCGCCGTGTTTGTCGGAGTCGGTGTATTCGTAGATGTAGGTGTAGGCGTAAATGTTGCCGTGTTCGTCGCAGTCGCCGTATTCGTCGCCGTAGCTGTGTTCGTCGCCGTTCCTGCCGGCGTCGGTGTATTCGTTGGTGTAAATGTCGGTGTAAATGTTGGTGTGTTTGTCGCCGTATTGGTCGGAGTCGGTGTATTCGTCGACGTAAACGTTGGTGTCGGACCAGAACTTGTTATCGTAAAGTTTGTGTTCGACATATCATAAAAGATGTTGCCGATCGATTCTACTTTGATCCGCGCCGTCGTTGTGGGTGTATTCGGGATAGTTACACTCTGGCTGCCATCGTTCGCGGTGCTTGCTAAAAGGACTGTTGGGAAAGTGTTTCCACCGTCGGTCGAGAGAGAAATCTTAACGTTCGGGCTGTTGAATGGAGCACTTGCAGTGCTGCCCGCAGTCCATGTAACCGTTTGTGTAGAATTGCCTGCCCAAGAAACAGCCGTGTTCGGTACACTAACGGCAAATGAACCGCCCGTATTGTTGACCGTGACGATCATGTCGTCGAATTGCGTCTGACCGATCGTCGAGCCAGGAACATACGGACGATTGTCACGCACCGTTAGGCGGAAGTTCAAAGTGCGATTGACCGAGCTCAATGCCTCAATGTTTGCGATCGCATCACCGCCAGCTATCACGGGTGTTACAAATAAACCTGCCTGCACGGTCGATAATTTTGGAAAGTACCTGGTTGGCGACGCTGTAGAACTAAATGATAACCAATTTGGTCCGCTGGCTTTTGTCGGCGATGCAACGCTGCTGTTTCCCGACACTGTCGAATTATCATTCTGTTCCCAGTTATATGTCAGGGCGTCACCTTCAGGATCGGTTGCCGAGCCGGTAAGAGCAAAAGCCGTTGAGATGGGAATCGTGTAATCACTGCCCGCCGAAACGGTCGGCGGATTATTTGCCGTCATTGTTGTCGTAACGGGACACGTTTTTGTAGCTAGATTTGCCTGTATCTGTGCGATCGAAGCCTCATGGTATATATCGATCGAGTGCGGAGCCACGTCCTGCGACGTGATGCCGGCATAGCCCATGATCGTAATGCCCGACCCTACTTCTTTATTGACGCCAGTACCTTCCAGTGACATTGAAAAAGTATGATTCGCACCCAATTGGTGTCCAACTTCATGGACTACATAATCAATATCGAAGTTATCACCCTGCGGAATACCGTCGGCAGGCGAAGTGATGCCGCTTCCTTTCGACCCGTTCGTACAAACGCAGCCAATACAGCCCGCGTTGCCGCCGCCGCCCGATGCTCCGAACATATGGCCGATGTCATAATTAGCCTCGCCAATGACCGAAGTTAAAGTTGACTGCAATTGTGAATTCCAATTCGACAATGTCGTGTAAGGATCGGTTGCGGGATTGTAGTAGATGACGGAAGTGGTATTTGCGATAAGATTCAGGTGCAGTGCCAGGTCTTTTTCATAAACGCCGTTGGAGCGAGTGAGCGTTGCATTAAAAGCAGCCAAAACCAACCCTACTTGAGCTGAGCTCGTAGCTCCAAAAAAGTTCGAATACTCACCGTTGCACGATTGAGCAAGGCGCATCGTCTTTATTTGTCCCGCCGAGCTTTCCGGTACAAAATTGTTGCGAACTTGTTCATCAATACCAAGAGCTAAATTTCTGTCTTCCGTCGAACAGGTCCATGGCAGTCCGCCTTTCTCTCTATTCGATCGAAAAACTGCATAAGTTGAATGATCCGCCGAGTATGGCTCGATGAACTCATTCTCCCTATCCGTCCTAAAGACCATCGTCTGAATTCCTTGCGGCGAGAGGCTTAGTTTCAATGTTGCATATTCATCAGTAATGCCGCGGCCGGAAAATGCCCGAATCTCGGGAAATTTTGCCTGAAGGTCCGGTTCAAAATTCGAAGCCTCGAACACCTCAAACCATTCGATCCCGCCGTCGGCATTTGGCAATGAAATAACTGCGGAGTGCTGCGATCTACCGTCAGTAATAGAAAACAACTGTTGTCTTAAAGGTTGGATATTCAAATTGAACAATTTGAAATCTTTCGGAAACGATTCTCTTGAAACCGCCTTATCCTTGGCAAGATTGGTCGGACTCTCATCATTTGCGGACCAAACGATCTGTTGGGCCGAGGCGGTAAGAAAAGTGCCGGCGGTAATAAGGATCGCCAATAATAGCTTGTACGTTGTTTTCATGTTCATATTTTTAACAGCAGTTGATCGCCGTAACCTAGATAAGTCCCGAAAAGATATTCAAAAATACACCGCAACCGGCAACCATGCCGGTCATTGGCCTTATAACAATAATTTTGATGAACTCCCTAGGAAAACTTCCAAATGCGGCAAAAACCAAAAACGTGGCTTACGAGGGGCCGGGACTCATCATCCCTTATTAATCGGACGCTCTAATAAAGCTAACAAAGTCAGAGAATTATACACGCTTTCCCATACTTTTGTCAAAGCAAATGGACTGCGGAATAGTCAGAATAGACGGGCTGGCAGCCCCACTTTCGCAACGGCATCTTTGGTGGTTAATTTACGTTAGTTTACTTTTCTTTCGGGTCGTAGGGGGCTGCGAGATACTTCTTCACTGCGTCCTGAGCGTTATCGTAGTTATCGCTGAGGTTTTCGGCGCGTTTGTAGGCAGCAACGGCCCGCGTACGGTCACCTTTGGCGTCGTAGGCATTGCCCATTTTGATGTTCGACCAAACCGATAGCCATACCGGATTGAGATTGCCGCCGAGCGCGGCTTTAAAATTATCGATCGCCAGGTCGAAATTTCGCTGTTCGAGAAAGAGCAGTCCGAGATGATAGTAGATCCACGAATTTGAACGATCGAGTTTCAGTGCCGCTTCGAACTGAGTTTGGGCCTCGACGTAATTCCCTTCCCTGAACTGTTCGATGCCGCGCCGGGCGATCGACGAGACTCGCAGGTCGGGCGAAATTCGAAGAAGTTTATAGTTCGGATCGATAACTACTGCCAGCGGCTTGCCTGCGGATTCGATATTAAAATCGGCACTCGCATCCTCCATATCCAGTGTGACGGTTGTTAAACCCTGATCGCCCTCGGATTTGAGCTGAACGTCTACCGGGAGTCTGAGATTGTCATAATTTTGTTTAACGGTCCCGCGAGCGACAAATTTACCGCCCCGTGTCCTAAGAATAAGGTAATCGCTAGTAAATTCAGGAACGCCGGTACTCTCAACCCAACGGGCAAAGAAATAACGCATGGGCTGTCCAGCGATGCGAGAGCTGAGCTTCTCAAAATCGTCGATCGAAGCACTCTTGCCGCGAAATTCCTGGACGTACGTCCGCAGTAATTGATCAAACTTATCTGCACCAAGCGTGTCACGCAGGAGCTTAAAAACAAAAGCACCTTTCGCATACATGATGTACTGGTAACCGATACTTTGGTCGTCAAGATTTGCAGGCGCACGCAGTAATGACGCAGTCTGTTCGAATGTAAGCGCCTTTTCGAGCAATTCGCGTCGGATCGCGTCCAGCTTGGCTCCGTCAAGCTGACTTTCACGCAGGGAGAATGCGCTATATTCCGCCAATCCCTGCGAGAGCCATGCGTCGTCAAATGATCTGAGTCCGACAGTCAGGCCCCACCATTGGTATGCAGCCTCACGCTCCAAACGATCGATCGTGACGTCACGGCCTTCTTCAAACGGCCGCTGTGCAACAAACAGCATTCCACGCGACGAATAAAAATCAAGACTGTCATCATCGATCTCGACAACCGTCAACCGCTTGCCGCTGCCCGGTTCACCAAAACGTTTCGTGTAGTAATCTAGAGCTTTTCCCAGTGTCTCACCATAAGTCGAAATAAGGGAGTCGCTTCCCGGCTTGGCAAAAAACTGCAGTTCCTGGTCGCCGACGCGCATCGTTCTCGGCACATATTTGCCGTATGCGAAATTTCCGGGAAGGGCCGGCGTCGATTGAGTAAATCGGTATTTGCTGCCCGTGTTTGCTGCCGCAGAATCGCTGTAACCGACAATTTGGAATCCTGGTGGTATCGAGATCGTAATATCGGACGTCGCCGTGTCGGCAGCGTAATCGTGAAACGGAAACCAACGAGCCGCGTACATCAAATAACCCTGACTGTCGCCGATATAGGCAAGCCGTTTTGAAAGAAGCGGACCGCCGGCCGGTCCGTCAAGAATGCCGCTGTATTTAAAGCGAAGGACGACCGGAGTTCCTTTTATTACGTTGTCACCAAGATCGACGCGTACATGAGGGCCGAGATCAGTGCTGTTTGTTTGATCCTGAACATAGGATATTGGATTCGCAGGAGTGGATTTCAAAACTGCCTTTGGTGACGGCAAAATAGGTGCAACCGGACGATCCAACCGCGTAATGCTGTCGACCTTTAGAGAACCGTTCAATTCGAACGCCACAGAACGTGTATCCTCAAGCGGTGTAAAGCTGACATCCACGGTCGCGTTCATCTTTCGCTCTGCTGGCATGAGGGTAACGTCCATCACATAATTTGTGACATCAAATGCCGCCCGTTTCACCTGCTGCGCCAATGTGGGAATTGATAAAACCGTCAATACAGCGGCCGTATGACATACACTTCTGATGATTCTATTCATTTCTATGATCCGCAAAATATCCTACTAAATACGCTCTCGTTTGATGTTAGCAAAAACAAATTCGTTTGCTTTCTGTGTGGGGTTAGCCGCTCTTCGCTATTCGGGTTGAAAAAAATCTACCGAAACAACCTTTTCCGCGATCTCGCGTCCCATCGCGGCGACTTTTTGATGTTCCGGATGATCGTTGTAATGGTCGAGGGCATCCCGGTCCGGAAAATAGGCGACGAGCCCAGTATCGAACGAGCGTTCGAGATGCAAAACGTCCCCACCGACATCAAAACCAAGAATATTCGGTATTATCGACGGCAATTCTCGCAGTCGAGCTCTATGTTCATCACGTGAACCTGCATCGGTATCACTTTTATATTTCCAACAAACGATATGTATAAGCATAGTTATTTTAGTTCCAAACGGAAGGCTAACTGCTGATTCAACAACTCCCAAACTTTAAGCAAATGCCTTTCCTCAACGCGAATGCTGCCGACCGAAAGACGCAGCGTGAATCCACCGTTTAGTTTTGTATGAGAAAGATAAGCATCGCCGGACGCGTTTATCTCATTCATTATTTTCTCATTCAATTTATTCAGGTCGTCTACATCAGACAGACAAGCACGAAAGCAAACAAGAGCAAACGGGACAGGCGCAAGCAATTCCCAGTTATCACTTTCCTCTACCCACGAAGCAAAAAGCCTCGCAAGACGGCAATGCTCACGCAGCCTTTCAACAAGTCCTTCGCGGCCAAAATAGCGAATGACGAACCATAGCTTTAAGGCGCGAAAACGCCTGCCAAGCTGAATACCGTAATCCATGCCGTTCTTTACGGTTTGCTCATCAGTTGTCTTTAGATATTCTGCAACCAGCGAAAACGCCTGTTTCAACTCACTAAGATCCTTGCAATACAAAACCGACAGATCAAAGGGCGTGAAGAGCCATTTGTGCGGGTTAACGACAATAGAATCGGCACGCTCCCAACCCTGAAAATATTTTTGAAATTCCGGAACGATCGCAGTCGATCCAGCATACGCCGTATCGACGTGAAGCCAGATGCCGTATTTTTCGCAAATATCGGCAATCGCATTGACCGGATCTACGCTGGATGTAGAAGTAGTTCCGACAGTAGGAATGACGCATATCGGCACATAACCATTTTCAATGTCATCTTCGATTGCCTCGACGAGTTTTTCCGTGATCATTTCAAATCGTTCGTTACAATCGATCTTTCGCAATGAACGCAATCCGAGGCCTAGCGTTATCAAACCCTTATCTATAGAGGAATGAACATGTTCGCTCGCATAAACACGCAACAAAGGCACATCGTCGCGGCCGCTCATTCCTTCGTCGCGGATGTGAAAACCGGCTCGCTCGCGTGCGGCGGCGATGGCGTGCATCGTCGAAACCGAAGCCGTATCGTAAATAATGCCCTCAAACTGTCCCGGCAGAGCCATCATCTGCCGCAACCAATCAAGGACAACATCTTCAAGCTCAGTCGAGGCCGGTGATGTTCGCCAGAGCATCGCCTTCATATCAAATGCAGCGGTCAGCATCTCGCCAAAGACACCGACCGAACTTGTCGATGTTGCGAACAGTCCGTGAAAATTCGGGTGGTTCCAGTGCGTGACGGCGGGCAGGATGAGCTTGTCAACATCGGCCAAAACGACTCCAAAATCCTCGCCTTTTTCCGGAGCGGACGAGGGCAGATTGTCCTTTAACCAGTTAGGCTCAACTTGAGCAAGGACGGGAAACTCGTCGATATGTTCAAAGTAGTTAGCGATCCAATCAACGACCTCATATCCGTATTTTCGAAAGTCTTCGGCAGGCATATCGCCTGTTTTTCCTAAATTATTCGACATAATTTAACCAAAATTGCCCTTTTTCTCGGCAAAATGCAAAAAACACACTCGACAGTTTTTGTAATAAACGTATAATAACACCTACGAATATCTCGCCATCGTCAAAAAAATAAAAGTTAAGCTTGTTGAACTCCTCTCCCGGTTTTCGTAGACAAACGACATTTCATTTCTCAAACTGAGGAAAAACTATGGCAACTGAGCCAATTGAAATGGAACAATCTAAAGAAGGCTTTATTCGCGGGCTCGGCCTGCTCGATTCGACGATGATCGTTGCCGGATCGATGATCGGTTCCGGCATCTTTATTGTTTCAGCTGATATTTCGCGCCAAGTCGGATCGCCGGGTTGGCTGCTCGTCGTCTGGATCATAACTGGCCTGTTAACCGTCGTCGGAGCTCTGTCCTACGGCGAGCTTGCCGCTATGATGCCAAAGGCAGGCGGGCAATACGTCTATCTTCGCGAAGCCTATTCGCCATTTTGGGGTTTCCTTTACGGTTGGACATTGTTCCTTGTTATCCAAACAGCGACGATCGCCGCAGTTGCGGTTGCTTTTGGCCGTTACTCCGGGATATTGATCCCCCAAATCTCCGAGACCAATTACCTGATCGAGCCGATCAGGCTTGGTTCGACGAGCTATGCATTTTCACTCTCGACCGCTCAACTTGTTGGGGTGATAATGATCGCCCTGTTGACGTGGATGAATACGCGCGGCCTAAAGCTGGGTAAGCTAGTTCAAAACACATTTACGTTTGCTAAAACCGGTTCGCTCGTTGCCCTCATCGTCCTCGGCCTCATCGTCGGCCTCGTTTCGCATGGTGACATCGCCAGAGCAAATTTCGGCGATCTTTGGACTGTCCGCGGTACGCTGCAGGATGTCGGCGGCGGTTTGACCGCAGCGGTAGTTTTTGGACTGTTCGTAGGCATTTGTGTCGCTCAGACCAACTCACTCTTCTCGTCCGACGCCTGGAACAATATCACCTTTACAGCAGGCGAAGTTAAAGACCCGAAACGCAATATACCGCTCGCCCTCGCTCTCGGGACCGGCGGCGTGATCACGCTTTATCTGCTTGCGAATTTTGCTTATCTCGTCACCCTGCGGTTTGAGGACATCCAAAAGGTAGCAAGCGACCGTGTCGGTTCTGCCACAGCCGAGGTCATTTTCCCCGGAGCCGGAGCATTGATAATGGCAGCTGCCATTATGATCTCGACGTTTGGCTGCAACAACGGCCTGATCTTTGCCGGTGCCCGTGCTTATTACGCGATGGCAAAAGACGGTTTGTTCTTTAGATCGTCGGGCGAATTGAACAAACACCACGTTCCGGCGTGGGGATTGGTGATCCAAGGTATCTGGGCCGCGTTCTATGTGTTGCCGCGAACGGTCAAAACTGCGGCTGACGGCAAAATATCTTATGGAAATCTTTACGGCGATCTTTTGACTTACGTCATATCGGCCGCATTGATCTTTTACATACTGACGATCATAGGCATTTTTATACTCCGCGTGAAACAACCCGATGCCGAACGTCCGTATAAAGCATTTGGTTATCCAATTGTCCCGGCGTTATATGTTGTAGGGGCAGCAGTAATTCTCGTTGTGCTGTTTGTTTATCAGACCACGGCTACGTGGCCGGGACTGCTTATCGTTCTTACTGGAGTACCGGTTTACTTTATTTGGAAGAGCTT
>CAZGSC010000029.1:0-25272 GCA_964528325.1 uncultured Chloracidobacterium sp.
ATGAGTTAGCATAGCAAAAATGCTCTTGTCTCACGATCTTTGAAAAAAAATATGACATTGTAAGACAGTGCGCGTAACCTATGTAAATAATAGGTTTATAGCGATGTACATATTTGGGACACAACGATCTCCGGTGAGACACTCGCCATTCACTATTCACTGTTCACTATTCGCTGTTCCACCGTTTCTTTTTTTAGTTGTCAAAAAATCCAAAATCCGAAATCCAAAATCGGATAGTCCCGACTCAACCTAGCGCATTTCGAGGCTAAGCGGAATACCAGCTTTCGCGATACGACGTGGTTTTCTCGATCTGACGTAACTTTCCAGCCTTAAATAAGATCTGCCCACAAAAAGACACGAAAAGCACGAAACAAAGAGAGAGTCTTATTTCGTGTTTTTCGTGTATTTCGTGGGCCAGTGTTTTTAATATCTAAAAGCTGTCTGAGTCGGCTTGTCGCCGTTTTGACCGAAATGGAAAGCGATATATGCACCATTCGAGCTGTTTTGGCGATACCAATTGCCGTCCGACGGCCGGAAAACGGAAAGGTCAGCCTGGCCGTCGCCGTCGAAATCGCCCTGTGCGGGAATGTCCGTCGCCAGCCCAAAGATGTTGTAGGTGAATGCTCCGTCAGAACTGTTGTGTCCGTACCAGTAGCCGTTCGAGGGACGGTAAACTGCCAAGTCTGTCTTTCCGTCTCCGTCGTAATCAGCCGGAACGATCACATCAGTCCCAAATCCGAACAACTCGCCGTGTATAGATCCATCCGAACTGTTTATCCGATACCATGCACCTGTCGAAGGCCTAAAGACAGCAATGTCCGATCTGCCATCGCCGTCAAAATCGCCGATAGTCGGTTTGTCCTCGCTCGCGCCGAACTGGACGCCGTAGAACAATCCTGTCGAGCTGTTTTGCCGGTACCACGTTCCTGTCGAGGGCCGAAAAACGGAGATGTCAGCATAACCGTCACCGTCGTAATCAGCCGGCGTTGGAAGGTCTTCTGCAAGGCCAAAAATGTAGAAAGAAACCGTTCGAGTCGAACTGTTGAAGATATACCAAATGCCGGTCGATGGCCGATAAACTGCAATGTCCGTCTTTCCGTCACCATCGTAATCCGCAGGAGCGATCTTGTCCGTTCCAAGGCCAAACTGCATTCCAACAGGCCCTGCCTGCGACTGCTGTAAATGCCATGCACCGGTTGACGGACGAAAAACAGAAATATCAGACTTATGGTCGCCGTCGTAATCAAAAGCGACCGAGGGCGCCGCATTCGCAAGGAACTCAATGCCCCATCCGCCGAATACACTGCCGACCTCCGCTCCGAGCATCGGATTATCGTCTCTCACGTAGAGTGACCAGGTTCCGTTCGGGTCGGTCCCGCTGAATGTCCCAAACAGCGTCGAAGACCCCGAGCCTCCTCCAACTGTGCCGCCAGGCAGACTGTATGGCCCTGTCTGTGCCGGCGGCCGGAAGTCCGCGACCGTTCCGTACGAAGTAGGCTCGAATTCACCCGTCGTGAGCGGGCCGTTATCGGGCACAACTCGCCGGGCCCGGTCGTTGAAATTGATCGTTACAGGAAGGTGCGCAGACGATCCGCCGGCATTTGCAAGAAGGATGAACTTCTGTCCGCCGGGCCCGACAAGCAGGAAGTCGACATTGTCCGGCTTCGATGTCACATAATCGTATATCGTTACCCGCATCGACTCGATGGTCGGCGGTCCGCCCGCGACCGTAATATTTGACGGATATGGAGCACCGGCAGAGCCCTGAGTTATGGAGATGGGAGCCCTGTTTCGAAAAGCTGTTTCGGTGTCGTGTATCGTTAGAACGGCTGAAGACGGAAAATCGACGAATTGGCCCGCTAACGCAAGACTGATCGTTTGATCGGGTTCTGTTAGATCGTCGGCGCAGATCGTAACGTTGACACCCTTATAAAACTCGCCCGGGTTGAACGTAACCCATTGGTTCGTTATAGCAATATAGTCAACACCCTGCGTGCAAGCGGCACCGCCTGTCGCAGTACCGTCCGAGGTCGAGAATAAAACACTGTTCGTTTGCGTCGTATCGGCGGTACGAAAGACAAGTATCGACGCGATCTGCGCCTCATCGGCAACGTACGCCGTCGAGTTGAAATGGATCGAAGCGGGCGGAGTAGGCACCGGCGTTTGGAACGCCGTCATCGTAGCTGTGGCTGTTCCTGTAGCTGTTCCTGTCGCCGTATTGGTCGCCGTATTCGTCGGCGTCGGAGTTCCGCATTCGGTGCCGGCGGTTGTCGTTATGTGCAGTGTCCACCCGCCGCTGATGCTGCCGAAGTCAGTGCGAGTGTCGTCCCTGACGTAGAGTGACCAAATGCCATTCGGGTTAGTGCCGATGAACACTCCCATGGCAACTGGCCCACTGGGCGTCGGTGCGGGTGCGGGAAACACGTCTGTGTCCGTGTCGTAGTTTGTTGGCCCGAAGGCTCCGCCGATGATCTGCGTTTCATCGGGCAAGGCGACCGCCGCCGCGTCATCGAACGTAAAGTTCAGGTTCGCAAGGTCGCCCCCGCTTCCGGCATCCGACATCAGCAGCGTGCTCTGTCCGCCTGGCCCGACAAGCATAATATCAATGTCGTCCGGCCATGTGTGGCTCACGCCTTTCAGGTCAACGGTCACCTTTGTTACACTGCCGGCCAATCCGAAAACGGTGATGTCTGACGGATACGGCGAGCCCGCCGCGTTATCGTTTATCGTAATAGGCACTGAATTTGAGAAAGCCGGCGGAGCACAAGACGTCGGCGTCGGGCTGGCTGTTGGTGTAAATGTCGGCGTATTCGTCGGCGAGGTGCAGCCGATGTTGTAACGAGCTACTGCAAAATCGTCATTCGATGCAAAGGTGGTGCCCGTGGCAACGATCTTTCCGTCCGGCTGTATTAACACCGAATGTGCGCCGTCAGACGGGCCAAAAAAGTCCGTCGTTACCTTTCCGTCATTGTCGAATGTCGTATCGAGCGAGCCGTCAGCATTGTAACGGATCAAAACAAAATCGTTGTTGTCATTCGGATTAGTGCCGTAACCTGCAAGGACGATCTTTCCGTCAGGCTGCAGCGCAGCTGAAAATCCAAAATCACCGTTTCGGTTTCCGAAGATGACGGTGGTAACCTTTCCGTCGCCGTCAAACGACGTGTCGAGCGAGCCGTCAGCGTTATGCCTTGCAATCGCAACGACGAAATCGTGCGTTGCCGGATCCCTCGCATAACCCGCAGCCACGATCTTACCGTCCGGCTGCATCGAGACGGAATTCGCTTGGGCAAAGTCCGCGAAAAAATCGGTTACAACCTTTCCGTCGCCGTCAAAAGTAGTATCAAGCGAGCCGTCAGCGTTGTAACGGACGAGTGCATACCCGTCATATGTAAACTGGCTATTTGCCGTCCCGGCCGCGACGATCTTGCCGTCGGCCTGGATCGCCATCGAATAGGCCATATCTCGTCCCAACAAACTGGTTGTGACCTTTCCGTCACCGTCAAACGTCGAATCGAGCGAGCCGTCAGGATCGTAACGCGCCAATGCAAAATAGTCGTTCGGAGCGACGTTGGAATAACCGGCGGCAACTATCCGTCCATCAGGAAGAACAGCAACAGAATTGACATCGTCGCCGCCCAATATCGACGTCACCACCTTTCCGCCTGCACCGAACGACGTGTCGAGCGAGCCGTCGGAGTTATATCGCACGAGCGCAAAATCCGCGTTCGTTCCGTTACTTGTGTAACCTGCAGCGATGATCTTACCGTCCGGCTGCACGGCAACCGCATGCGCTATGTCAAAATCACCTATCGAAGTAGTAACCTTTCCGTCGCCGTCAAAAGTCGTGTCAAGAGTGCCGTCCGCATTTAACCGCACGATGGCAAACCTCGCGATCTCGCCCTCGACGGCATACCCGGCCGCGACGATCTTCCCATCCGCCTGCAGCGCCGACGCAAACGCCCCGTCGTCACGATCGATCCCAACCGTAACTTTCCCGTCACCTCCAAACGACGCATCAAGCTGGCCCGCTGCACACGGCGAGCCTGTTGGCGTCGGCGTAAGCGTGGCCGTCGGGGTGAACGTTCGTGTGCTCGACGCCGTCGGTGTAAATGTCGGCGTCTTCGTCGCCGTCGCCGTCGCCGTCCATGTCGCTGTTCTCGTTGGCCCTTCGGAAGGGGTTCCTATCGGGGTTGGCGTCCATGTCGGTGATGCCGTCGGCGTAAAGGTCGGTGTCCAAGTCGGCGTTGGCGTTCCACAATCGGGGCCTAGTGTTGTTCTGATGTGGAGCGTCCATCCGTTGCTGATAATGCCGGTGGGAGAGTTTTGCGCATCGTCCCTTACATAGAGTGACCAGGTTCCGTTCGGATCTGTGTTGCTGAATACCGACAATGCAACGGTCGGCCCCGGCGTGGGTGCCGGAAACTGAAAGCCATCTAAAGCGGTCTCATAATTGGTCGGCTTAAATGTTCCGCTTACAATGTCCGTCGAATCAGGCAATGAAACCGAAGCCGCGTCGTCAAACGATAAGTTCAGATTCGAGAAAGCCTGATGGCCGCCGGCGTCGGACATAAGCAGCGTGTTTTGTCCATTAGGCCCGACAAGCATAATGTCGATGTCATCAGGGTACTGATGGCTTACGCCGTTCAGGTCAACGGTCACCTTCGTTATAGTACCCGCCAGGCCGGAAACCGCGACCGTGGACGGATACGGAAAGCCCTGAGAATTGTCGAATATCGTTATCGGCGCTGTGTTAGGGAAATTTACCGGACACTGCGGCGTCGGCGTTAACGTCTCAGTTGGGCTCATGGTAGGGGTGAGCGTCGGCGTGAAAGTGTTCGTCGCCGTAGGCGTCGGAACGCAGACGCGCAGAAGGACGGCCACTCGATTCGATCCGAAATCCCCGACGGCCAGATCCTGTTTTCCGTCGGTGTTGAAATCGCCGACCACGATCCCTTCGGAGCCGCCATCGGTGCCAAATATGCTCGGGGGGCTAAACTGCCCGTCTCCGTGACCGATCAAAATGGCCACATCTCCGAAGTAGGCGTTAATCACGAGATCCTGCTTGCCGTCGCCGTTGAAATCGCCAACGGCAAGATCTCCGTTCTGAAAACCTCCGGCAAAGACCGTTCCGACACCAAAACTGCCTTGTCCGTTGCCGAGCAATATCGTCACGCTGCTCGAACTAAAGCTCGTAACCGCAAGGTCCTGATGGTTGTCGCCATTGAATTCACCTACAGCGACCGCCCCCGCTGAATTAATGGTCGGAAATCCGGTCGCTGAACTTAAATGCCCCGCTCCATCGCCGAGCAGGATGTATGCGGTATGTGCGTTTTCGTCAACAGTGACGACGTCCGGTTTTCCATCTTCGTTAAAGTCGCTTATCGCGAGAGAACCGGGCGCGACGCCCGACGGAAAGCTTCCCGCAACACTAAATCCGCCGGCACCGTTTCCCAAAAAGATACTGATGCCCTGCCCCTCGTCCATTGCGAAATCCTGTTTGCCGTCATTGTTGAAATCGCTGACGGCAAGGTCTCCGGGATAGCGCCATCCTACCGGAATGTTCGTCGCTGTCCCAAGGTGCCCGGTTCCGTCGCCCAACAGCACTGACAAGCTTGAAGTTTGGTTATTCGAGACGATAACGTCAGCTTTGCCGTCGTTGTTAAAGTCGCCAGTCACTCCCCAAAAAGGTATTTGCCCGGCCGCCGCTGTCCCGGTGGTTGAAAAAGTCCCGTTTGTATTACCCCGCAATAGTGTCACGTTGCTTGACCATTGGTTGACCGCTACAAGGTCCTGCCGTGCATCGCCATTGAAGTCCGCGATAGCAACATCGTACGGACTATCCCCAACAGGAAAAGTGAGCGGCGTCCGAAAGCTCACTGGAGCACACGTATTCGCAGACGTGGTCACGGTGAGCACAAAGTTCTTTGTCGACGTCAACCCCGAATTGCTGAACGCCTTGACCGTAAGCGTGTATGTTCCTGCGGGATGTGCATCTACGACCCGCACGACGCCGGTCGCCGGATCTCCATACAGATAGCCTTTGAAATTCGTCGAGGTCGAAACATTCATGCGCGAGGTGTCGATCGGCGCGGCGTCAGGAGTAACCATTGCGTTGCCGCTGACGGTGACGGATGTGTCCGCATAATTGCCCAGCGTCGGTGTTCCCTCCGGTGTTGCGGTAAACGTCGGCGTCGGGCTGGTTGTCGCGGTGCTTGTCGGCGTAACGCAAGTGACGCTGAGCAATTCGACCGTGTTGGTCGTGGTGCTCGTCGTGTCGAAACCGTCAACGACGATGATGCGGCCATCGGGCAGCGTGGCCTGGCCATGACCGGCGCGTGAGTGCATCATCGCCGGTCCTGCGCCGAATGTACCGCTGCTGATACTGTAAATGCGCGTTGCCGTAGTGGAGACACCATTGGCGTCAGCACCGTCAGTGATCAGCAACTGGTTCGTTCCGAGTGTCGAGATGCCGCCAAAGTTGCCGAGCCCGCCGGTATTGGCCGAGCCTAGGTTGGCCCAAATGTTCGTCGCAGAGTCGTAACGCAGCAGCGTATCCGTCGTCACATACGAGGTTCCGACTAGAAACACTCCGCCATATAAATAGATCTGATCGCCCAAAGCAGTAGCATAGGCGTTAGTCGGGCCGTCTGGCACAGCGGCGCCGGTCGACCACGTGTTGGAGGAAATGTCGTAGATCTGGGTGGCGCTGATGTTGTTGTTATAGTCGTCACCGCCCATCACATAGAACTTGCCGTTCACAACCGCTCCAGCGGCTGCCTCGACGGCGGTTGGCATGTTCGCACCGCTGGTCCATGTGTTCGTGCCGATGTCGTAAATTCGCAGCGAGTTTGTCACGCTAGTACCACCGGTGAAGCCGCCTGCTACATAGACCTTGCCGTTCCACGCACCGATGGTGCTCTGTCCCAAGGCGACGGGCAATGGCGCGACGCTGCTCCAGCTATTCGTTGCTGCGTCGTAACGCGAGACATTACTGTACGGCGTTCCGTCAATGCCCTGACCGCCCGCGATGTAGAGCTTGTTGTCCGAGCCAAGAGCAGCCTGCAGAGCATAGCGTGCCGGAGGCTGCGCCGGACCGGCCTGCCAAGAGCCAGGAAGACATGACGGCGCAGGCGTCGCGGTATTTGTCGGCGTTGGGCTGGCCGTAGCGGTATTGGTTGGTGAGGCGCAGTTGGTTCCGAAGTACCTCGCAACGGCAAAATGGTAATTGTAATCCTGGCCATCCCAGCCATAGCTATTGCCCGCCGCGACGATCTTGCCATCGGACTGAACGAGGACGGAGCCCACTTCGTCTATTGTCTCGATCAGCGTCGACACCTTACCATTGCTCCCGAACGAAGCATCGAGAAAGCCGTTGGGCGTAAGTCGTACGACGCCAAAGCTCTTGGTATAACCAAGCCAACTATCATCGTGGCCGCCAAGTACGATCTTGCCGTCGGGTTGGATCGCGACCGAGTACGCCTGATTGTTGAACTGGCCCACGCCTGTTGTTGTCATACCCGTGCCGTTAAACGACGTGTCGAGCGTTCCGTCCGGGTTGTAGCGAACCACGGCGAAATCATAGGCGGTGACCTGACCTCTGAAGCTTTCCCCTGCGACGACGATCTTGCCGTCCGACTGCACCGCAACGGCACGACCCACATCAAAATTGGGGCCGACGATCGTCGTCACGATGCCACTGCCGCCAAAAGATGTATCGAGAACGCCGTTTGCCGTGTATCTGAGGACAGCAAAAATGCTGTCTGCCTGACCCGCTAAGACAATTTTCCCGTCTGGCTGGACAGCAACGCCGTGAGTGTTTGCTCCATAGAAGCTCGTCGTAACGTATCCGGTGCCGTTAAAGGTGGTATCGAGTGAGCCGTCAGAGTTGTATCTGGCAGCCATGTAGTATTCGGTACTCGAGCCATTGTGATAATCACCGCCTACTACTATTCGGCCATCAGCAGGGAGTGCCAACGCTGACGCGGTAGCCCAACCCGGCGTCAGGATCGTCCTAACGATCCCGGCCACACCAAACGTAGCGTCAAAATTGCCGTCGCTGTTCAAACGAACTATCGCCCAACCGCTGCCGGCAATAACGATCTTTCCGTCGGGCTGGACGGCGATCGCACTGGCACCTCCCAAATTGACGTTGTCGGGCATCACTAGAATTCCTGTGCCGTTAAATGACGTGTCCAAGGTGCCGTCGGTATTGTATCGAGCCACCGCAAGGCTACTGCTGGAGCCGCTATAGCTCGAACCAGCTACAACTATCTTGCCGTCCGGTTGAAGCGCCGCAGCGTTGCCGTTGGCGCCGGCGCGAATCGACGTGGTCAAATATCCGAAATTGTTGAATGTAGAGTCAAGATTTCCCGGCGTGCACTGGGGCATTGGCGTTGGGGTAGACGTCGGCGTCCATGTTGGGGTCGGCGACGGAGTGCCTGTGTTTGTTGCCGTGTTTGTGAAAAACGGCGTCGTTGTCTCGAAAACGACAGTAGGCGTTCTCGTTGCCGTATTTGTTGACGTGTTAGTAGTAGTGTTCGTCGCCGTGCTCGTCTCAATTTTTGAAGTCGACGGCGGCAACGCGATTATGTAGCCGGCAAGCGCAAGGGCAATGACCAAGGCAAATGTCTTGAAGCGGAAAACAGCAGTTCGGGAAAAATGGTCTATTTGCGACAACGAAGCCTCCTGTGGAGAAAGGGCGCGTTTTGTACTGCTTTGCCAAGAATTATATGCAGTTTGAGCTAGTTGTCAATAGAAACGTATGTCGGCGAGTAATCAACGTTGTTTGATCATGCAGTACTATTGCACGGTCTGGACAGCGCGGGCTTCGGTGCGTTGGTGTTTGCGGAATTGACGCCATGTTCGAATTCCTTCACTCGTCAGGCTGAGGATGGATCTGCGGTTGCTAAAAAGCAGCTTCAACCACGCCAGAGTGCCCATTTGCGGGAAATAAATGCCGCGGAAAAAGAGCCTTGCGGCGAGATGGCTGATCCGTGTGTCGATCGGCGACGTGCGGATGGAGTTAATTGCCTCCCAATTGCGTTCGGGGCTGTAGGAGCGCGACCAGGCGTCGAAGGTTTCTTTTTTTGCATCCTCGATCGTCATTTTCAGCGGGTTATGTGCCATGACGAAAGGTGCAAAATCAAGCCAATGCTTTGGACGGTCGAGGCGTCCGGCCTTTTCGAGGCGATCATAAAGCGGCGTCGATGGAAACGGTGTCAGCTGTCCAAATACAGGCAAACCCGGAGCCCAGCTTTCGATCTCGTTCACGGTGCGATTTGCAACGCCCGGAGTATCGTTATCCATACCAAAAATAAAGGACGTTATGGCGTAGATATTTCGGCGCGCAAGTCCTTCAAGAACGGTTTGATAATTTTCGGGCTTCGAGAAGTTCTTGTTGACGTCGGCCATGTTTGCCGGGTCGATCGATTCCATGCCGATGAAAACCCAACGGCCGCCGGCATCGGCGATAAGATCGACCAGCTCTTCGTCAGCAAGCAAATTAGCGCTGATCTGCGCTACCCACGGCAGTATCGCACCTGCCGCGATCATATCGCGCAGCAGCGATTTGAGACGCTTTTTGTTGATCGCCAGATTGTCGTCAATGAAAAACACCGCGATCTGGCCTTTTTCCGTCTTGGCTCGTTCTTTTAATCTTAAGAGTTCCTCGACAACGCTTTCATTTGTTCGAAAGCGTATAGAGTCACCAAAAAATCCCGTAACCGTGCAAAATTCACAGCCATACGGACAGCCGCGTCCCGTTTCGATCGGCACAACGAAAAATTTGCCCCAGCCTTCACCAAACTTCGACATAACAGGCCGCAGGAATTTTGGTACGAGCGAAAATTGTTCGAGATCGAGAGTTTCCCAGGGAATATGCGGGTAAGGCTGCAGGCTCGGCTTAAAATCGTTGCCCTTCTCATCAACTTTGGGTTGATATGTTTCCTTGAGACAACCGTTTGCCGCGTCTTCCACGATCTGAGCCCAATAATCATCGGCCTCACCAAGAGCAACGGCGTCAGCGTGTCGAGGACCGCCGTCTTTGCCCAGCGCTTCGAGCGGACATTCCGTTACATGCGGGCCGCCCATGACGACCTTGAATCCTGCCTCACGCAACGCATCGGCGACCAAATACGCGCGAGCGACCATGCGCGTCATCGATCCGATACCAACAAGCCCGATGTTCTCGTCCTTACAAAATTGGACGAGTTCGGGACGAGTCATTGCCTTCGCATTGCCGTCTATAAGAACTACCTCATGCTCTTTTGGCGTCAATGACTGCAAAAGGAACATCCAAAGATGCGGCATGAAATTGCGGGTTATGCCATTGTCGGGGTTATACAAGAGAATTTTCATATTGGCGGCCAAACGCGCAAACTGTGTTCGGCAGTTGAGTCATTGCATAAACCCACTTGGATCAAATTAGTTCAAACAGGACAGTATGAGAAGAGATACTAACTAAGCAACTGTTCCTTATCATCGCACCTTTTGCTAATTTTGGCTATTTCAAAACCGCTTTTCTTATTATCGGTAGGAACAGGCCGTCCGGTAAGAAACGGCGGGCAGCAAGCACAAGACGCGAATTTACCGGATATCGCATCTTCCATGAATCGTCAGTCACCGCCTCGTAAATGACTTCAGCTACGATAGAACCGTCAGGTGCGGTCTCGCCCGCTTTTTGCAAGTTTGGCAGCGCCCGCGCAATAAAAGTATCGTATGCCGTAAGGCCTTCTTTTTTTGTGATGCTCTGAGATCGTTGGTAGAAGTCAGTCTTGATCGGCCCCGGTTCAATGATCTTGATCTTGATACCGAGATCTTTCACTTCGTACTGCAAGCCTTCGCTAAAACCTTCGAGCGCCCATTTTGAAGCGTGATATATGCTGTAAAGCGGAAATGTCATGCGGCCCCCCATCGACGCCACATTCACAATGATCCCGCGTTTTTGTTCGCGGAAATACGGCAAGACCTCACGACAAACATTCATAACGCCATATACATTCGTTTGCATTTCGCGCTCGATCTGCTCTTGAGTTGCGGCCTCAAACGGGCCTACGACAGCGAAACCCGCATTATTTACAACGGCGTCGATGCGGCCAAACTTTTCGAGCGTTGCAGAGATAGCAGATTTGATCGAATCGACATCCGTTACGTCGAGGCGAAAGCATTCGACGTCGACGATGTTCTGTAAGTCGGTTGTATTTTCAGGTGTGCGCATCGTCGCGGCGACCTTCCAATCTTTTGACTGAAAAAGTTTCGCAGTGTGCAGCCCGATGCCGGTCGACGCACCGGTAATAAGGACGACTTTGTTCATAGTCGAATATTAACATAGGAAAATTAACCGCAGAGACATAGAGACGCAGAGAATAAATGAAATCTTATTTCCTCTCTGTGTCCTCTGCGGCTCTGTGGTGATAAAATCCTCGTATGAAGTTCCTTCACATCGCCGATGTGCATCTGGGATGTACGCGATACCAGCTTGCTGAGAGTCCGCGCGATTTTTTTGACGCGTGGATCGATGTGCTGAGGCGTTTTGCGATCGGGGAAAAGGTAGATTTTGTCATCATGTGCGGCGATTTTTTTCACAAGCGTGTCGTCCCGCCCGAGACAATGAATTACGCCGTCGAAGGGTTGGCAATGATGCGTGACGCCGGCATTCCGGTCATAACGATCGAAGGAAATCACGATCAAAAACACACCGACAGTGAATTCAGCTGGCTGCGGTCGCTTTCGAGTTGGAGCCTTGTAAAGCTGCTCGAACCTGTTTCCGACGACGGCAAAATGCGGTACGAACCTTGGGATGAAACGACGAAAAAAGGTGGTTACGTTGATATCGGCCGGGCGCGGATCTTTGGCTCGGATTGGTATGGTGCGTCGGGCAATTGGGCAATACCGATGCTCACTGAGGCGATAAAGCAAACACGCCGTGATGGTGCCTTTCACATCTTAATGCTCCATACCGATGTCGAGGGCCACCAAATGCATCCGATCCCGGCACTGTCCATGGACGCACTTAAAGAACTAAGATCAGCGGTCGACTACGTCGGGCTCGGACACACGCATAAACATTACGAGATCGATAATTGGGCATTCAATCCCGGCTCGATCGAGATCACGAATATAAGCGAATTTCGCGAAACTCGCGGCGTCTTTATTGTCGAGGTCGATGAACAAAATGCTGTTTCAGCGCGGCATGTTGAGGATTATCATTACCGGCCTTTCCAGCAATTAGCTTTTCAGGTAACTGATCATAACGAGGCAAAAGCAATAACGACCGGTGTACTAGATATGATCCGAAACGAAGCTCGCGCTGCCGAACCTGACAAACCCAGGCCGATCATTGAGATCGCACTTCGTGGCCAGCTTGGATTTCCAAATTCTCTGCTTGAAATGCAAAAAATGCGTGACGAAGCAAAAGCCATCACAGGAGCTCTTCACGTCCGAATCAAAAACCACACGGTTCCGGCAGACTATTTGGAAACGACGGAGGGCTCCGACGACGAGGGCCGTGAGCGGCTCGAACGACGCGTGATCGAAGATCTCATAGTTCGCGACACGCGTTACAAAACTCACACCGACGATATATCAGACGCCGTTATCGGTGCAAAACGCATGGCCCTAAGTGATGACGAACCGCAAAAGATAGCCGAATTTATCTCATTAAAAGCATGTCCGAAGCCCTAGACAAAGTTGCGGGCATTAGGCAATTGCCGATCTTTCCTCTGCCGCTCGTTATGCTGCCGAATGAGCTGC
Source organism: uncultured Chloracidobacterium sp. (assembly GCA_964528325.1). Taxonomy (GTDB): domain Bacteria; phylum Acidobacteriota; class Blastocatellia; order Pyrinomonadales; family Pyrinomonadaceae; genus OLB17. The sequence goes on from CAZGSC010000029.1 coordinate 12,751, forward strand.
TGCCTCTTCACATTTTCGAAGACCGATATCGGAAAATGCTCGAGGATATTGAGAACGAAGGCAAATTCTTCGGTGTCACGCTATTTGAACCGCAAGAATCTTTCGTCGAAAAACCAGCGATCGGAACGGTCGGATGCTTAGCCGAGATCAGAGAATCTGAAACACTGCCCGATGGCCGTTCAAATATTCTGACGTTCGGGCTTATACGTTACCGACTAATAGATTATGTCGATGCGGGTAAGCCTTACCTGGTCGCTAATGTAGTTTTTTTTGAGGATGAAAAAGCGGACTCCAAAGAGCTTGACCCATTGTCGGATGAGGTTTTTGGCTTGTTCGAGCGGATGGCAAAGGCGGCTTTCAAAATGAGCGGTAATCGCGGCCAGTTACCTGAAATTCAGCGCGCAGATCCTGAAGCCCTTTCTTTCTTAATAACCGCGGCCTTCAATTTCGAGAATGATAAGAAATACCGACTTCTCGAAACGACCTCAACAGTTGAAAGGCTGCAAGAACTCAAAGAGGTATTGGAAACCGCGGTCGTAAAGATCGAGGAGAGCTCTGAGATCCAGAAAGTTTCCAGAACGAATGGACACAGCAAAAAGAAAATAGATCTTTAGTTGCTAAGCGAATTTCTAAAAAAATCGATCAGTCTCTGATCATAGGCCTCTGATTGTTCCAACGAAGCGTTTATGATGCCGAAACCTGACGGGCTGAGATCGAGTTTCGTCTCGATCTTATTTCCTGCCGGAAAGCATTTGCTCAATTTCGAACTCGATTCCTGAAAATCTTGTGCGTCAACGCCCGCGAGAACCAAAATATTTCGGTTATCGATCTTTTTGGCTGTTTCGCACACCGCATCATGTTGGTAACAACCGTCGAAATAGTATAAGTGCGTTCCGATCTGGGCGAGCCTTGTGGTTACAAAACTTGCGAATGGAAATCGTTTTCCTACCGATGTTTCAAGCACGCCATCTGAACCCTGCGGCACCGAATCAACTGCTATCGCTTTGACACTTGGGTCTTTTGCAGCAGTCGAGACAGCAACTATCGCCCCCATTTCCACGCCGAAGACACCGAGATTCTTGCCGACGAGAGCGATCTGATTCGGCGTTTTAAGATTTCGAAGGAACTCGATCGCCGAGAGAGAATCTTCTGTTTCGCACCCGCCGAATGAGGCGTTCTTAACCGGTGGATTTTCGCCATGCGCACGTTGATCAGGCATCAGAACTGTGAAATTCGTTGATTCGTTAAGTTTGACACCCAGATTCAGAACATAAGAGCGGTCTGCCCCGAATTTGTGAAATAAAATAACGGCCGGAGCATTTTCTGCTCCTCGAAGCAGCCAACCACGTGCCTGACTGCCATCGCGATTTGTCCATGTTTCGTCCGTCACCTGGGCCGCGCGCGAACTAAGCTGTCCGTACTTGTCCGGAGAAACGAGGTATACGGAATTTAGGGGATGGGCTGTTGTGTATATCAACCAGACGGCGCCGCCCATGACCGCGATCAAGATCAGAAAAATAGCGGGCAGGAGCAAGCGTGTCAAACTCTTTAAAAGGCGTGTCATTTTAGTCATAACTAACTCAGATGAAATGAGGTTGTGGCGGAAGGCCGAGTCGGCGGACTTTGCGGGTGAAAGCCACAAAATATGGGCTTTCCGATAGTCCTTTAAAATGTTACCATAAGCGCCTGTTGTTACGGAAGAAGTTTTTCAAATGACAAAAGCCAAGTTTTTCACGTGTTTTATCGCTATTTTTCTCACCTCCCTAGTTAGTTTTGCTCAGTTAAAGCCTGTTTCTGAGTCAAATACACGCGTACCAATGTTCCCTGTTTCCGAGCTTCGCGAGGGCATGCGCGGCACTGCTCGAACAGTTTTTCGCGGCGTTAAGTCGGAGGAATTCAACGTTGAGATACTCGGCGTAATGCCGAACTGGATCGGGCCGAAACAGGACATGATAGTAGGACGTCTCAGCGGCGCAAATGCCGAACGAACGTTTGTTTTTGCCGGCATGTCCGGTTCGCCGGTCTACATCGACGGCAAACTCGTAGGAGCGATCTCTTATAGCTTTCCATTTGCCAAGGAACCGATATGCGGGATAACACCGATCGAACAAATGCTCTCGCTTGTGGAAACCTCGCCGCCGTCAATGATCGCGGCGTCATCGCTAAAGACGTTTTCTTACGCCGAACTTCTTTCCGGCACCTGGCGACTTGATCCGACAAATACCTCGGTTTCTTACGATCATTACGCTTCCGGTTTTTCGCCTGATTCGATGCTCATGGCAGTCGCTGGACAGACATTCAGGCCAATAACAACACCGGTAACTTTTTCTGGAATTTCACAAAAGACGATCGATCTTCTCGCTCCTCAGCTTTTGTCGGCAGGAATACTTCCAGTCGCAGCATCAAACGGAAGTTCAGCCATTACACCTCTGAAAAAGGCAAATTCCGAAACACTGCTCGGGGGCGATTCGGTTACAGTGCATTTATCTCGAGGAGATATTTCGCTGGCTGCGGCCGGAACCGTGACGCTCCGCGACGAAGATAAGATCTACGCCTTCGGCCATCCGTTCTTTGGCCTTGGCACAGCGAGCCTGCCAATGTCCGAATCACATGTCGTAACGGTCGTGCCGAACGCAAACAACTCTTTTAAACTTGCTGTTCCGGATTCGATGGTCGGGGCGATGACGCAGGATCGTGCGACCGGAATTTTCGGCCGTCTCGGCGAAATGCCGCGAATGCTTCCTGTAAAGATCAAGCTGCGAACAAGCCGGGGCCGCAATGAGGAAGTAAACTTCGAATCCGCGATCGATGAACTGCTGACGCCCCTGATCGTCAACGCCGGAGTTAGCAATGCTCTTTTAAGCAATGAGCGCAATGTTGGCGATTCGACGATCGAGCTTTCGGGCGAGATCACCGTCAGAGGCGAAGCCTCGGTCAAATTGAACCGCCGATACGCCGGGCCGCAAGCATCTGCCTTTGCAGCATCGGCGGCGGCCATCCCGCTGAACGCACTGCTTCGCGCAGGATTTGAAGGGCTTGATATTTCCGGTATCACTCTGAATTTGACCGCGACGGATGGGAGTAGGACAGCATTGCTTGATCGCATCTCGATGGATCGAATACAAGTAAGGGCAGGTCAGACTGTTGAGATAAGCGCTTTCGCTCGAACAGCAGCCGGCAAAGTTGTTATTCAAAAGATACCGGTAACGATCCCAAAGGACACAGCACCGGGCACGGTCTCAATAACGATCGGTGATGGCGGAGCTGTACAGCAAAACACGCCTATCACACAATTCATTCCTAAGAGCGCTACTGAGTTGATCGCCACTATCAACCGACTCAAACGTTCAGACCGCCTTTACGCTGTCATCACGCGAAATTCAACCGGCATAGTTATTGGCTCAAGTGAAATGCCGAATCTTCCGCCTTCGATGTTGGCAACCCTGAACAATGATCGCACAACCGGCGGGCTGAAGCCGACTCTGCAGACTATCATCGCCGATGTCGAGATACCTTCGGGCGAATATATCGTTGCGGGTTCGCAGACTCTAACTATCGAAGTGATTCGCTGATCAATTTACTGCTCAGTTTCTCTTATTTTTCATATTTGCATCCAGGAAATCGGCGACAAGCGGGTAGAGTTCGAGCCTGTTCTTGAGCTTTGAGATCCCGTGGCCTTCGTCATCGAAGAGTTTGTATTTGACGATACCGCCTCGTTTTTTAACGGCAGCGACGATCTGTTCGGCTTCGGTGTATGGAACTCGGGGGTCGTTTTTGCCCTGGATCACAAACAAAGGGCATTTGATCAGGTCAGCTTTATATAGCGGCGAGATCGAACGGAGAAAATCAAGATCACGGTCGAGCCGCCCGTATTCGACCTCGCGTTGGCGGCGGCGATAGCCGCTTGTTTCTTTGAGAAAGGTTTCCCAGTTGGCGATGCCTACCGTATCGACGGCTGCGGCCCACAAGTCGGGATAGAGTGTGATCGCGGCCAGTGTCATATAACCGCCGTAACTGCCGCCCATGATGGCAATGCGTTTCGGATCGGCACTGCCGGATGTCTTAAGCCATTCGACGGCATAGGCAAGGTCATTGACAGAATCTTCACGCTTTTTGACATCGTCGAGGTGTGTAAATGACTTTCCGTAACCAGTCGAGCCGCGCACATTCGGCGCCAGGATCGCATATCCGCGCGAAAGATAATATTGATAAAGTGGGTTAAAGCCCGGACGCTCCTGGCCTTCGGGCCCGCCGTGAACGCTGACAATTACAGGAACAGGGGTCGTGGTCGAAGACGATACATTCTTTCCGTCGGAGCCCTTGGACACGACAGTGTAAGTCTCCCGCGGCGGCTCGTAGAACCAGGCTGATATATCACGCCCGTCGAATGTCTTATATGTGACAAGACGCGGTTCGCGAAAGGACGAGTCCGACACACCCGCAAGATCGCTGCGCGTGACTTGCGTCACGATCCCGGTTTTCAGGTCGTGAATCCAGATATCGCCGTTATGATTTGCCGACGAGAATGAAAACGCTAGTTTGCTTTGGTCATTGTTAAAAGTGAGGCCGCCAACTATGCCTTGCGGCGGGACCCAAAGTTTTTCTGCCTTCTTGTCGATAGTTGTGATCAACGGCTTGCCGCCGGTCTCGTATTTTCGTAAGAAAAGCTCGGAGTAGCCGCCGCGATTTACGGTGTAGGCCATCTTGCTGCCATACGCCGGCATTTCGACACCGCCGATATCACTGTTTGAGTTGTCGATGATCGTGGTTTCAAGGTTCGCCGGTGACCAGTCCTCGCCAGCGGCGTTCTTTTGCCGGATCTGCGCAAGCGCGATAAATTCACGTTCGTTATTGTGCGTGAATACGATACCGTCTGCAGTGAAATTTGCGTTGCCAAATTGAGCCGCTCCTTTATGCGGCGTAAGCAGCAATTCGGTTTTCAGGCGTGGATTGATGAGATACAGGTTGTTGTCGAGGCTGAGATCGGTATCATTGCGTGAAATGATCAGTTTCCCGCTAATATTCATCGCCTGGACGCTGTTATTACCGTCCTGCTGATACAGGAGCACCTCTTTGCCCGACGCAACATTCATCGCGTAGATGTCAAAATAATTGCGATCTCGCTTGTTGGATGCGTATGCGATCAGTTTGCTTTCTTGCGAGATCAGGCCGAAGTTGTGCCGCACAGCCGGATCGTTCGTAAGTGCCCGAACGCCGCTGCCGTCTGGCTTCATCCAATAAAATTGAGTATTCTCATTGCCGCCGATCGCCTTGCCGAAAATAATGCCGTCGCCGAGCCAACGGATAAAGCTGATATTGTCGTCGTAGTTCGTCAATTGACGCGGTTTGCCCGAAGGCAGCCGCATCGTCCAAACTTGCGACGTGCCCGTCACATTGGTCAAATAGGCCATCTCACCGCCATCAGGTGAGAACGTCGGCGAACCTGCCGATTTGATGTTCAAGTATTGTTGAATGGAATAATTCTGGGCCTCAACCGATGAATTGAAGCCGAAAAAAAGCAGTACTTGTAAGATAAATGCTAAGCGGATCGTCATTACAGTTTATCTCCTCACGAGAATTGATCACGGATCCTCAATTATATCCCAATATTTCCACCCAAGTTACCTGCACAATGATCACCCAAAAAACTTGTTTCATCCTGCTTATCAAATGATGTAGAATAAGATTCGGTATTTTGCTCCTCCCGACGATGCCTTTTATTCCTCATCTCACGTACGGTTTATGCCAAAGTCACAACTTCATAAACCGATCTGCACGCTAAGCCAGCCAGCTAATTAGGCGCTGAACTACTATGTCGTTTCGCAAAGGTTCGGTGTCTATCAATAAACTTTTCATCGGTCGATCCCTATGAAAACTCTTATTCCTCAGCCCCAAAAAGGCCGCCTGCCATTATTGCATTCAGTCGCGATCGTCACCATAGCGATGCTCGCGGTGTGGATTGGTTGGCAAATATCGCCCTTTGATACCGGCCTTTCGTCCGCATTCTCGGCAATTATCGCTCTGCTTACCTGGGGCTTGGCGTTATGCCTTATCAAAATTGGCATTTTGACCAGATCTAATAAAGTTCCAAATACTAAAAATGCCGATACCGATGAGATCACTGAGCGACTGCCGGAATTAGAAAAAAGCTATCAGATCGTCAACGGGACAGAATCAGACATCGTTTATCAGCTTGAGCGGGCAGAGATCGAGACCAAGGTCATCTTCGAGATCATTCACGGCGTTTCGACGACCTCTAATTTAGAAGAACTTCTAAAGCTCGTTCAGCGGGCGATCGGCAAGGCCATTTACGCGGAAAACTTTTATGTAGCTTTGTATGACAAGGAAACCGACCTTTTCGAAGTTCCGTTTTGCATAGATAAGTTCGACACTGTCGCTCCGCCGCAAAAGCTGGGGCGTGGATTGACCGCTTACACTCTTCGTCGCGGCCTGCCGACGCTTTTGACGGATCGCGACGTTGACCTGCTTTGTGAGCAAGGCGAAGTTGAGTCCGTTGGAACTTCTTCAGCGATCTGGCTTGGCATACCGCTTAGGACACCGACGGGAATAATAGGTGTGCTCGTCGTCCAGCATTACGATGATGAAAGCGCTTACACGGAACGCGACATCGAACTGCTCTCATCCGCAGCCGGCCAGATCGCCCTTGCCATTCAACGAAAACGCTCCGAGGACACTCTGCGGTCAAGCGAAGCAAACTTCCGCAAAAGCGAAGCTAAACTGCGAACGCTGATCGCGAGCATGAACGAAGGCCTTACGCATGTCGACAATGACGAAGTAATAGTATTTGCCAATGCCCGGCTTTGTGAAATGACCGGCTACAGACGCGAGGAAATGGTCGGCAGAACCACTTTTGACCTGCTTTTTGATGACGAAGGCCGCCAGATCATTTCCAGAGAGAACGAGCAACGAAAAAAAGGAATTTCCGGCCAGTACGAAGCTCGCATTCGAAAAAAATGCGGTGAAATGATGTGGGTGCTGATAAGTGGTGCTCCTGTGACAAACGAAGCCGGAGAAGTAACCGGCACGCTTGGAATGTTCATGGACATATCCGAGCGAAAACGTGCCGAGGAACAGCTGCTTCACGACGCATTTCACGACGGTCTTACCGGCCTTGCTAACCGCGCTCTGTTTATGGACCACCTTCGGATGACGATCGAAAGGTGTAAGAGCCGAAACAGCAATCACTACGCGGTCCTGTTTCTTGATTATGACCGTTTCAAGGTGGTCAACGATTCACTGGGCCATGCCGAGGGCGATGAGCTGTTAAAACAGATCGCGCGGCGCCTCGAACTTTGGACACGAACGGGTGACCTGGTTGCGCGTTTGGGCGGCGATGAATTTGTGATCCTGCTTACCGAAATGCTCGAACCGGACGACGCGATGCAGGTGGCTGAACGAATTCAGGAAGACCTTAAAGAGCCGTTCGATCTTAACGGAAGAGATCTGTTCATTTCCGCGAGCATTGGTATCGCCCTGAGTGTGGACGGTTTTAGAACCGCGGAAGACATGCTGCGGGATGCCGATATTGCGATGTATCGCGCCAAAACCACAGGCCGCGCTCGTCATCAGGTTTTCACCGAGGCAATGCGAATTCAGGCGACGACGCGACTGCAGATGGAAACTGAATTGCGTCACGCTCTCGAACATCAAGAGTTTGAGATCAATTACCAGCCTATACTCAATCTTGAGACACAAGTGATAAAAGGCTTCGAAGCCCTAGTCCGTTGGCGGCACCCTGAACGCGGTTTCATTCCACCGGAGGAATTTATACCAACGGCAGAAGAATCCGGTCTGATTCTTCCATTGGGACGTTGGATACTTGGTGAAAGCTGTCGTCAATTACGCCATTGGCAGGAATCGATGCCGCATGCAGAGTCACTTGTCATCAGCGTCAATCTTTCCGCCAAACAGTTCCTGCAATCCGACCTGGCTGAACAGGTCGTCGAAGCTCTTGAATCGAGCGGACTTCCTTCAAGATGTTTAAAACTCGAGATCACGGAAAGCTATTTGATCGAAAACAGTGAGAAGGCTGTAAAGGTCATGAATCGGCTTCGAGATATCGGCGTCGAATTAAGCCTCGATGATTTTGGAACAGGATATTCCAGTTTGAGTTATCTGCATCGACTTCCGGTGAACAGCCTAAAGATCGACCGATCGTTCGTCAGCCAGATGGCAGAGAGCGAAGAGCACAGCGAGATCGTCAGGACTATCGTGAGACTGGCACAAAATCTAAAAATGGACGTCATTGCGGAGGGCATCGAAACCGCGGAACAATTGGAGCAATTAAACGAACTTAATTGCGGTTTCGGCCAGGGTTATTTGTTTGCTCGGCCGATGGACGCCGAAATGGCAGAAGCATTTATTAACGAAAACTATGCTCCAATGTCCGCTGTAGTTGACCAGCCAGTGATCAATTTGGAATTGAACGCATAACTCGTTGCATCGTCCATCAACTCGTGTGATCCATCACGATGCGCCAACCTTCTTTGAATTTGCGGAACGTGAGCGTAAATTTGCCGTGAGGGTTATCTTTTTCGCGCCTTAATGCCCAGCTGCCCAGAACGACGGCCGCGTCTTTTGAGAGGATCGTAAACTCAAGATCGGAGAATGTTAACACGCCCATCTTCGCCTTCGAATCATACCCCTTCTTGTAGTTATCAAGCGTCTTCTGCCATCCGCGCGTGACATCGGTGCCGGAAATGAACGTCAGCCTCTCGGAGCGCCAATATCCGGCCATAAAACCTTCGATATCGCCTCGATTCCAAGCCGCTGCCTGGTCGTCCATGACCTTTCGAATTGCAACCTCTTCTTTGCTCGTTTGAGCCATGATAGAAAGGGATGCAATAAATACGAGAACTACAGAACATATAAGATTTTTCATAAAGACTCCTAGTCAGTCAGCGCAGAAACAACACAAAGTAGGCCTAATATATTACAATTTCAAAAATGTCACAAAGAACAATTAACCGCAGACGGATGCTGTCGGAATTGGCCGGCGGTTTGGGAATAGCGATGCTTGGCCTCTCTGGCTGTTCACGAACACAAACGCCTGAAGTCAGTTACCAAGACGATCTAACGACACTTGATCTTGTTGACGCTGTCATTGCTGTCAAAAGTCGGCAAGTCTCGCCCGTTGAACTTACTAAAGCCTGTCTTGAGCGAATAGACCGCATCGATAAACATCTGAATTCCTTTATTACTATCATACCTGAGATCGCACTCGAACAAGCCAAACAAGCCGAAAAAGCCATTATCGGCGGAGAGCAGCTCGGATATCTTATGGGTATTCCAATCGCCATTAAAGACAACATTGATACAGCAGGAACACTCACCACCGCCGCGAGCGCCGTTTTTGCAAGCAGGGTCCCGTCAAAGGATGCTGAAGTAGTGACGCGGCTTAAGGCCGCCGGAGCAATAATCTTGGGCAAGTTGAACATGCATGAATTTGCGCTCGGAACCACATCGGCAATAAGTCATTACGGGGCCGTACATAATCCGTGGTCGTTTGATCATATTGCAGGTGGTTCCTCGGGAGGGTCAGGAGCTGCGGTAGCAGCGGGATTGTGTTTTGGTGCAGTGGGCACCGACACCGGTGGATCTATACGAATACCAGCTTCATGCTGTGGAGTAGTTGGACTGAAACCGACGTTCGGCGTTATCAGCACCGAAGGGACTGTCCCTATCTCAGCGACGTTCGACCATGTCGGTCCACTTTGTCGAACAGTCGCCGATGCCGCGATGATGTTTCAGGCCATGACGAGTAATAACGTTGTTGGGTACGAGACGCGATCGACAGGATCGATATCGGGGTTAAGGATAGGGATTTTGAACACATCCGGATCAGTGTGCGACTCGATGATTCAGCCACAGGTGCAGGCATTATTTAATGACGCCGTCGCTGTGTTTCGCGATCTGGGAGCGGTCGTAGCTGAAGCAGAATTGTCAATGCCCGATCTTGGAGGCATCATTGATTTCGAATCCTACGCTTATCACGCCGAGTTTCTGAAGGCTTCTCCGGATCTCTATGACGGGCGAACTCGTGCAACACTCCTTAACAACACAGTTTCACGCTCAGAATACGACGGCTTAATGAATCAAATAATCGAGCACCGAAGGACTGTCGCCTCTTTATTTTCGAGCCTGGACGCTGTCATTGTTCCGACCTTGCCCGATCTACCGATCAGGATCGCCGATGCCGGGGAACCGTTCGCGCAAGATGCTTGCACATTCGGATTTAGTATTGCCGGATTGCCCTCAATATCAGTCCCTTGTGGATTTTCGGACTCAGGCCTACCCGTAGGTTTATTGATCGGAGGACCGGCGTATTCCGAGGAAAAACTGTTAAAGATAGCTGGTGCATACGAAAAGGCCGCCGGATGGGAAAAACGGCGGCCACAGCTGTAGATCAAGAAAAATATCTAAATTAGTCCTTTTTGCCTTCGTCGTAAGCCTTTTGGGCGGCGACATTGGCCTTTTGTTTATCCGTTAACGCAATGCCCATTTTCTCAAGCGTCGCCGCATTAATTCCGCCGGTAGCTTTGAGGTCATGTGCTTCTTGGTATTTCTTCACAGCTTCCTTCAACTCATCGCTGCGCTCGCCGGTTGCCTCACCGGAAAACAATTTCGCTTCCTTCAGTTTGGTTTGAAGGGACGTGATCTGTTCCTTGGTCGCTTGAAACGGAGCGGGCCGTTTTGGGCCTTCCGAGGTGGACGACGATGAAGTTTTTGTCGTCGAAGATGTTGAAGATTTGGACTCCGACGATGTATCTACGCCTTTCTGTTTATCGGTCAGAGGGATTCCCATTTTTGCCAGGGTCGGCTTATCGAATTTACCGTTTTGTTCAAGGCCGTTCGCTTTCTGATACGCTTTGATCGCCGGCCTCGATTCACCATACACACCGGTTGCTTCGCCGTCCCACAGCTTCTTTTCGATGAGAATTTCCTGTCCCTTTCTTATCTGGTCCTTGGTCGGGCGAAAAGCTGCGGGCTTTGTAGAACTTTCGCTTGTCGACGCGCTTTTCTCGGTCTTCTCTGTCTTTGCCGCATCATCCTGGGCAAAAATTCCTATTGAAAACAACAGACAAACCGACAGAATGAGCAATATCTTCTTATACATATTCTTCTCCTGATTGTTAGGATGGCATTAGAAAAGACCCTTCAGAAAGGACCGGTCTAATCTAAAACACACCTGTAATTAATTATTTAGAACGTGAAAAGTATCATCCTATTTTATGGGCAAGTCAAGGAATTTCTCATAGATTTTTCCAGGATATAAGATAAATCCTTGCTGAATGAATGCTCATTCAGTTATACTTTCGGCAGGAAAGAAATCGATTATGAATATCGCAAAAGCTGCCGTTTTGGGCGCAGGAACAATGGGTGCCGCGATCGCTGCACATCTCTCGAACGCAGGAATACCGACATTACTGCTCGACATTGCTCCGTCAGAATTGACGCCTGATGAAGAAAAAAAGGGCCTGACGCTCGAATCGACATTGGTTCGTAACCGCATCGTCAATTCCCTGTTTGAAGCCGCCAAAAAACTTAAGCCAGCTCCGTTCATGCTTGCCGACAATGCAAAGCTGATCACGACAGGCAATTTCACTGGCGATCTGGCAAAACTCAAGGATTGCGATTTCGTGATCGAGGCTGTCGTCGAAAACCTGGAGATCAAGCACAAGCTGTTTGCCGAGGTCGAAAAACAACGCAAGCCCGGGTCAGTGATCGCCTCGAACACGAGCGGCATTCCTATCGAATCCATCGCCGAACCGTTTTCTGACGATTTCAAACAGCATTTCGTCGGCATACATTTCTTTAATCCTCCGCGATACATGAAACTCGTCGAGGTAATTCCCGGCAGCCAGACAAACGGCGAGATCGCTTGTAAAATTTCGGGCTTCCTCGATCAACGACTTGGCAAAGGTGTTGTGCCAGCGAAAGATCGGCCAAATTTTATCGCGAACCGCATCGGCACATTTGCAATGATGGCGACCGTCCACGAAATGCTCGAGATGGGATTTACGCCGACCGAGATCGATCAGATAACCGGCAAGGCGATCGGCCATGCAAAATCGGCAACGTTTCGCACAAGTGATCTCGTCGGCCTCGACGTTCTTGTTCACGTCAACAAAAATCTTTATCCTGCGGTGCCTGACGACGAGGATCGCGATGCTTTTCTCGTGCCCGACCTGATCAACAAGATGCTTGAGAAAAAACTGCTCGGCGATAAGACGAATGGCGGTTTTTTTAAGAAGTCCAAAGACGCAGAAGGCAATCGGCAGATACTCGAGCTTGATCTTGAGACCTTTGAATACAAGCCACAAGCAAAAACCAAATTCCCTTCGCTTGACGCCGCCAAGCAAACAGACGATCTCGCAAAGCGAATAAAAATGCTCGTTTGGAGCGATGACAAGGTAGGCCAATTCTTGTGGAAGACAATGTCCCGGACTTTTCGATATGCGGCCAATCGCATTCCGGAGATCGCAGACACAATTGTCGAGA
>CAZGSC010000030.1:0-25075 GCA_964528325.1 uncultured Chloracidobacterium sp.
TATATTGCCGCACGCGGACAGGGCTATGAACGCAAGGTCGAATCGAAGATCCTGACCGATTCGGCACCTTATCTTTCGGATTTTATCGCTCGTTTGTTCAAGATCACCGGCCAAAGATCGGAACTCGAAAAGGAAATTCTCGTTCAAAATCCCGTCTGGAAATTCAAGTTCTTTGTTCAGCGGCGTGCGATCAAGAAATACAAAGCGGACCAGATCGCAGAGTTTAACGAAGCAGAGCTGTGGCGAGCTTTGACCGAACTGCGAAACACGGCTTTTGACGAAACGCTCGTCCGTGATGAGGAACTGTCGATCGCCGAGATGACATGCCGACTGCTGGATGCTGAGGATGTCCTTCTTAAGACAGATGGCGATGACGACACGCTGATGAAAGCGAACGACACAGTTGCCCGCGTCAATAAAGCCTACGAAAAACTAAAGGATGCCCCGTTTGGCAAGCTATTTACTAAGTTCGTTCTGGAACACGAGGAAACCGGCGATCTTTTAATGGTTAAGGCGGCGTTGAGCCTTGTCGAAGCATGGTCTGCCTCTGCGTTCTTTAATAAATCCAAGAAGTGGTACAGCTTCAAGTCGGCTCATCCGCTTGATTATCAAAATCTCGTTCATCTCATACACCCTGAACCAAAATTGCACAACATCATGCGCGGCAGCGACGAGGAATTGCGCCGCCGCGATGGTTTTAAGCTGACCGATGATCGCGGCACGATGCGCGACGCGCTTTATGAGATCGACTATTGCATGATCTGTCATGAGCGTGAAAAGGACGCCTGCTCAACAGGCATGCGCGAGCCGGACGGTACGGCAAAACGCAATCCGCTGGGCATCAAGCTCGAAGGCTGCCCACTCGACGAAAAGATCTCGGAAATGCACCTGCTCAAGAAGCAGGGCGATTCGATCGGCTCACTTGCATTGGTAACGATAGATAACCCAATGTGCGCCGGCACCGGCCACCGAATCTGCAACGACTGCATGAAAGGATGCATTTTCCAGAAGCAGGAACCGGTAAACATACCGCTTGCCGAGACGGCTTCGCTGACCGACGTGCTCAAACTTCCTTACGGCTTTGAAATTTACAGCTTGCTGACGCGATGGAATCCGCTCAACGCAAAGCAGCCCTACACATTGCCTTACAACGGCAAAAATGTGATGGTGGTCGGCCTCGGCCCTGCCGGTTACACTCTTGCTCATTATCTGTTGAACGAAGGCTTTGGCGTCGTCGGTATCGACGGCCTCAAGATCGAACCGTTGCCAACTGAGTGGACAGGCAATAACGGCAGAGCGTGTCCGAAGCCGATAAAAGATATTAACGAGATCACCGAGCCGCTCGACGAACGCATTCTGTCGGGCTTCGGTGGAGTTTCGGAATACGGCATCACTGTCCGCTGGGACAAGAACTTCCTGACGATGGTTCAGTTGATGCTGACACGGCGAAAGCGCTTTCGCAGCTACGGAGGCATTCGCTTTGGCGGAACGGTCACGATCGAGGACGCGTGGAATTTCGGCTTCGATCATATTGCTATCGCAACCGGTGCGGGCCGGCCGACGATCGTGCCGATGAAGAACAACCTCATTCGCGGCATTCGCCAGGCGTCCGATTTTCTCATGGCCCTTCAATTAACCGGAGCATTCAAAAAGGATACGCTGTCGAATTTGCAGGTTCGCTTGCCAGCCATTGTTATCGGCGGAGGCTTGACTGGAATCGATACTGCGACGGAATTGTTCGCTTATTATCCTGTGCAGTGCGAGAAGATGCTCGCAAAATATGAGCAGGTCGTTGCGGAATTTGGCGAGGAAAAAGTTGTCGAGCATTTTGACGGGGAAGAGATACGCGTCTTACAGGAATTTCTTGAACACGGGCGTGAGATAAGGGCAGAACGCGCTCGTGCAGCAGCCGCTGGTGAGGAGCCTGACTTCGTGCCGTTGGTTCGCGGTTGGGGCGGTGTGTCTTTGGTCTACCGCAAGCGCTTGCAGGATTCACCGGCCTATCGGCTCAATCACGAAGAAGTTCAAAAGGCTCTCGAAGAAGGCATTGATTTCATCGAATGCATGAGCCCGACCGAAGCCGTCCCCGACGAATACAATGCCGTCAAAGCTTTGATCTTTGAGCGGCTTGAGTATTTTGCAGAAACCGGAAAGTTTGAGAACACCGGCGAGATGCATGAGTTTCCAGCACACACGGTTTGTGTCGCAGCGGGCACAAGCCCGAATGTAATTTATGAAAAGGAAAAGCCGGGCACGTTCATAATGGACGAGTGGCGGCAGTTTTTCCAGCCATTCAAGGTCGAGCAGAACGGCGACGGCAAGCTGCACGTAGTCGAGACCGAAAAAGGCGAGACTGGTTTCTTCACGAGTTACGAACACGACGGTAAATTCATTTCCTATTACGGCGACAATCATCCGAAATACGCAGGCAATGTCGTCAAGGCGATGGCGTCGGCAAAAGACGGTTACGAAAAGGTTGTCGAACTCTTTGCGGATGAATTGGCCGAACGCGGACAATTGCCGCAATCAGAACGTGACTCGATTTTTGACAATCTCGAAGCGACGCTCGACGAGCAGCTTCGCGCGTATGTTGTAAAAGTTGATCGCCTGACACCGACCATCGTCGATGTGGTCGTAAAGGCTCCGCTGCAAGCGCGAAAGTTTGAGCCTGGGCAATTTTATCGATTGCAGAATTTCGAAACTTCGGCACCTGTTATTGATGGCACGCGTTTGATGATGGAAGGCCTCGCATTGACCGGAGCCTGGGTTGATGAAGAAAAAGGGCTGCTGTCGATGATCGTTTTGGAGATGGGAACGTCGTCGCGCCTTTGCTCCTTGCTGAAAGAAGGCGAAGAAGTTCTCGTAATGGGCCCGACCGGAACGCCAACCGAGATCACCGAAAATGAGACCGTTATGCTCGCGGGCGGCGGGCTTGGCAATGCTGTGTTGTTCTCTATCGCTCGTGCATTAAAGGAAAAAAACAACAAGGTCGTTTATTTTGCCGGCTATAAGAACGGCTCTGATCTTTTCAAACGCGAAGAGATCGAGAACGCAACCGATGAAGTTGTTTGGGCAACAGACTTTGGCGATGAGATACTGCCGAACAGGCCGCAGGACGCACATTTTCGCGGCAACATTGTTCAGGCGATGATCGCCTATGCCGAAGGACGTCTGGGTGAGCAACGAGTCGATCTAAAAAGTATTGACCGCATAATCGCCATCGGTTCGGACCGCATGATGAACGGCGTTCGCGAAGCGCGCCACACCACGCTAAAACCTTTTCTCAAAGAAGATCACGTCGCTATCGGCTCGATCAACTCTCCGATGCAGTGCATGATGAAAGAGGTCTGTGCTCAATGTCTGCAGCGTCACGTCAATCCGCACACCGGCGAAGAGTTTTTCGTTTTCTCATGCTTTAACCAGGATCAGCATCTTGATTTTGTCGATTTCAAGAATTTGAATGAACGCCTTAAGGCAAACAGTGTTCAGGAAAAACTAACAAATCTATGGCTTGATCGGGCGTTTGGAAAGGAAGAATTTAAGAAGCAGTTTGCGTAAGTTCTATTTACACAACAACGGGTCATATCCTGTGCCATGCCAAAACTCGTCAGGCATATTTAACTCCGGTTTACCCATCCACCCGCGTATAACTTCGACGCAATACTTATCTTCCTCTTTACTCCGAACGTATCGAACAGATTGAGTATGTATCTTGTCCCATTCGCCCAAGTATTTAAGGTCGGACAGAGATCGCGGATAGCTTCCGAACCTTACTTTATGAAGCTCGATTAACGAGACAGTGGTTTTTAGATGCTGGTCTCCGAACAAAACATCCGGTCCGCGCCAGAATCCGGATTGGTAAATCGCGATCGCTCCCAAAGCGACTGAAATCAAAACAATGAAGCCAAAAACACTAAGAATAATCGTGATTTTTTTACCCGTCATGTTTTCAGATCGCAATTACACCAACAATTTTTCCAACACTATCACCACGACGATTTTTGACCGGCATTGGCGACATTTCAGCAAGATCGTTTTTCGACAAAACATCAAGCTGACGCAAGATCTCGATCGCAACAACTGGCCGGGCGCGGTAATCATCGCCGTCGGCGACTTTGAGCGCGATGCCAAGTCCGGTCGGCCATTTTTCGCAGGGCAGGATGCCGCAGAGCCAAACGCCGTCGGCCCCAACCTTTGAGATGATCCTTGCGGGTGCGGCATTCATCAGCATCGTGTCGAGCCGTGTCGAGCCGCCGATAAGCTCAGGGTAACTTATCATTGCATCGACTATTCGACGACAAGCGAGCTGTGTTTGTTCGGGAAATTTCGTGGGTGCGATCAGGTTGATAAAGCTCTTCGCCATAGCGACAACAGGCAAGGCGAAGATCGGCGCAGAGCATCCGTCAACGCCTGTTGCAATGATGTCCTCCGGCACTTCGGCAAAATCCGCAACACAGCGCAGTATGCGTTTCTGAATTCGATTGTCGGGTGAGAGATATGTTGCCGTATCGGCTCCGATGTGTTTTGCAAACGCGAGCATTGCGGCGTGTTTGCCGGAACAGTTGTTGTGAAGCTGTGTAGGTTTTTCACCCGCGGCTAGCATTCGATGTGCTTCTGCTTCACTGAAAGGCAAATGCTCTCCGCATTGCAGATCGGGTTCTGAAAAGCCAGCCTTCGCAAGCATCCGTGCAGCGATCTCTACGTGCATTGGCTCGCCTGAGTGCGATGCGACGGCGAGAGCGACTTCGTCCTCTGCGAAATTGAACGCCTCGGCCGCTCCGCTGGTGAGAAACGGTATGGCCTGAAACGCTTTTGCCGATGAGCGAAAGTATGTCACGGTGGAAGGGTCGCCGAGCGATGCGACAGTATTCCCATTGCCGTCGATGATCGAAAGATGGCCGCAGTAGACGGACTCGACCGTTTCACCGCGAATGACGTTAGCCAAAAGTTGAGCATTCATATTGGTTATTTAACCGCAGATAGCGCGGAGCACGCAGATAAAAGATAAATAATTCGATTTGTAACTGCGTCATCTGTGGCATCTGCGTCGATACGCATCAGCGTTTTTCTACTTAGCCGACGCAAGCATTGCACGTGCGTTGTCGCGTGCCGCGTCGGTGATCTGCTCGCCGGCGAGCATCCGCGCGATCTCTTCTATTTGTTCGGAAGCAGTCAGCTCGCGCGTTTTTACGAGTGTTCTCCCGCTGACAACTTCTTTTTCCACAATAAAATGCCGGTCAGCAAGCGAGGCGATCTGCGGTTGGTGCGTAACGCACAACACTTGTTGAGTTGCGGCAAGGTCTTTTAGTTTACGGCCAACAGCCTCGGCCACACGGCCGCCGATGCCGACATCGATCTCGTCAAAGACCGATGTCTTCTGATGCATTCCACTTTTTGTCGTTGTTTTGAGGATCAGCATCACACGCGACGCTTCGCCACCGGATGCGACCTTAGCAAGAGGCTTAGGTGATTCGCCGGGATTTGCTGAAAAGTAAAACTCGATGCGGTCGAAACCATTTACTGTAAATTCGTTGTCGTCTGCTTCGAGAGCCTCGATCCTTACCTCAAACCGCGCCTTTTCGAGCGCCACGGCCTTTAGATTTTCCTCAACTTGTTTCTCAAATCGTTTTGCAGCTTTTGCTCTCGCGTCATGAAGCTTGCCGGCAATTTTCAGATATTCAGATCGCAATTCAAACAGTTTCCTTTTCAACTCTTCTTCGCGTAACTCTGCAGATTCGATGTTTTGCAGACGCTCTTCGCTTACGCGCATATGTTCTAGCACGGCATCGATCGACTCACCATATTTTCGTTTTATCCGTGTTATTTCGGCGAGGCGAACTTCTATTTCATTGAGCCGCTCAGGCGAGAATTCGAGGCGATTGCGAAAATCGCGGACAAATGCCGCGAGGTCGTCAACAATGGCCCGAGCGGATGACATACCTTCGGAATACTCGCCAAATCTTGATTCGAACTCGGCCAGCTCATGTATCTTTCGCTCCGTCTTTTCGAGTGTTGCAGCAGTCGATTCAGCATTGTCATAAAGCAGTGAAAATGCCTCGCTGCTGAGAGTCGTAAGTTTTTCGATGTTGCTTAACCGAAGCTTTTCTTCTTCGAGTTCTGTGTCTTCGCCCGGGTGCAGATCTGCAGCGGTGATCTCGTTCACCTGAAAACGCAAAATATCGATAAGCTGCAGTTTCTCAGCCGAATCTTTTTCTAGTGAGGAAAGCTCGGACCGAGTGGCAGACATGTCGCGAAATGCCTTGTCAACGTTTGCCATTATCTCGCTGACTTCGGCAAATTCATCGAGCATATCAATATGCGTCTCGACATCATAAAGAGATGCCTGCTCTCCCTGGCCATGAATATCCACGAGAGTATTTCCGATCCTCTTGAGAAGGTTTTGTGTGACAAGCTGGCCATTAACAAAGATGCGATTCTTGCCGGTCAATGAAAGTTCGCGGCGGACGATCAGTTCGTTTTCGAGCTCGATGCCGCTGTCGTCCAGCAAATTTCGAAGTTCGCTATCGGCCGCAACCGAAAACAAACCTTCTATAGCAGCCGATTCGCTGCCTTCCTTTATCAGATCGTTCGAAAGACGTTCACCGGCAAGTGCTCCGAGACTGTCGACAATTATCGATTTTCCCGAGCCGGTTTCGCCAGTCAGCAAATTCAGCCCGCTGCCGAACTCGATCGCCAGATCGCCTATCAGGGCAATGTTCTTGATCTTGAGTAGCGTTAACACAATCCAACTATTTCTTTAACAAAGTCACTTCGCCTTTGATCCATTTGCCGCCCGAGAAGATCGCATCCGCAGGAAATTGTTTCTCTATGTCAGTAGCGGTCCAATCCACGATCCGTTCCTTTCGGTAAAAGTAAAATTCACCGAGTTCGCCGACCTTTAAATTGCCCAATCTTTGAACAACATTAAAGCCGCTTACATCGTATTCTTCCAGTCCATGAAAGTCCGAAAGACTGCCGATGTTTCGTATAAAATTCGAGGCGGCAAAACTCGCCCGGCGGCGTTCGGCATTTACGGCTATGTCTGCTGTAACCGCACTTTCACCAACAGTCTTGCCGACAATATTTGCCCTTCGGAAGATAAAGTCATAAAGACCGCCAGCGCTGTTTTCGGGCAATGATGAATACAACTTTGTGTCTTGTTTACTTTCGCTGCCAGTTGCCAACACATCGAGAGCTGTCATAAACGCTACAAAATTCATCTTAACGAGGTACATCTCGTCTTTGCCATAGAGCCCTCCGGTTTCGATCAGGATCGTCGGTGTTCCCCAAGCTGAAAAATTGTCGCCAAACGCAGTTGGCGTCCATTCGTCACTATAGCGAGCGATGTGTCCCGGAATGAATTTGCGCAGAGCGGTAACCATCGCTGAAACAACACGTTGATTTCGCTGCTGGCCGTAATTCGTCGTTTTTGCCGCATCGCCAAATACGGTGAGAAATGAGATCGCCGCCTGATTCACCGAACGTCCAACGGTCGTTAGCCGCCCCTGATTATGAAGATTAAAGCCAATCGCCGGCATCCAATCGTCACGAAGCTGTTTCAAGAGCCTCGCTTCCGGAGTCTTTAGATCGAGCGCGTCGCGATTGATATCGACCCCCTGCAGATTTCGTCTCTGAAATGCATCGGCACCATCCGGATTCAGCATCGGAATGGCACGGATCGTTATCATCTCGCCGATCTTTTTTATCCGATCCGAGCTGCGGTTCTTTTGAAGGAACGCGAACATGTCTACAAGAGCGGACGTTGCCGTTGGTTCATCGCCGTGCATTTGAGACCACATAAAGACCTTTAGCGGCCCAGTGCCCCATTCAACTTGATATATCTCGCGGTTTGCATTGCTGCGGCCAACCTCGTTTACCGTGAGGCCGAGTTTTTTGATCTGTTCAATGTATTTTTTTAGGTCGGCGTGACGAACATCCGACGGGAAGATCGTGGAAATGTGTTCCTTTTCCCAATCGTCGGCGAATTGTTCGGGTGTTTGAGCTTTAGCAGTCATCGAATAAACGAAACCTATCAGAAAGATCAGACAAAAAAGCCGCATAGTCAATAAGATAAACCGTTTCAGTGCTTTACAGCAAGGTGTTGGCCGCAGCCGGGCACATCTACCGACAGACCTTGTGATAGACAGCCTCAGTGGCATCTGCCATTTTGTCCAAGCCGTAATTTTCTAACGCCGAAGCCTGAAGATGTGCACCTAAAAAATGGCGACGATCGGCATCGTCCAGAAACTCACAAATCTTATCAGCTAAGGCTAACGGATCTTTGACAGGCGTAAGAGCATTCGTTCCTTTAAGAAGTTCTTTCGCACCATCGGTCGCAGTAGCGACAACCGGCGTTCCGGCGGCCATTGCATCAAGAATGGCGAGGCCAAAGCTCTCAGAATGTGATGGCGAAACAACGATGTCGGCCGCAAATAGCAGAGGCGAAAGATCGTCCAGCCAGTCGAGCCATACGAAGCGATCTTCATAGCCAAAAACTTTTACAAGGCGCTTAAGCTCACGGCGAAACTTCTGATCGATCGAATTGTCCTTGCCCGCAATAATGAATCGGCAATCAGGCTGACGTTTTAGTATCTCGTTTGCAGCGAGAATAAAGTCGCGCTGACCTTTCAAAACCAACAGTTCACCTATCGCAACAACGAGCTGAGCGTCCGATGGGATCGAATGAAAGGCTCGAAATTCGCGTGACAATTCATTCTTTTCCGCATCGGTTCGCAAAACAGCGTGTATTCCGTTGGGGATCAATATCACTTTTTCGGCCGGGAATATCTTCTCAAGCTGAAGCCTTACTCCGCTTGATACCGCTATAGCGGCATCAACATTTCTTAGAGCAAATCGATAAAATGGTTTCAAAGGAAATACCACGTGCCTGGTGAGGACAAATTTTGCCCGGCTCGAAATGCGGCAAGCAATGCTGCCCGCAAGGTAGTCGCGGGCAACATGCGCGTGAAGAACGGCGATCTTCTTTGCTTCGATGAACCGCGCTATTCGATTTGCACTGAACATTCCGAAGGAGTTTCGGATCGACACGTGCAAAAAGCGCTCCGGCGGCACAAAATCCAGTCGCTCCTGCCACTGATTAGTCGGGCGGAGGGCAAAGAAAACCTCGTGGCCGCGCGCAGCCATTTCCCTGCTGAGATCGACAAGATGCCGTTCGCCGCCGCCAAAGGTCTTTGCCGATGAAACGTACAGTATTCGCACTTGAGAAAGTGTAAACGATAGGCACAGACAAAAAAAGGCACGCTTCACAAGGAAGCGTGCCTGAGGTTTTCACAATAAGCAAAAACTAGAAAGTTAAACGTGCTCCGATCTGCACCTGGAAAGGCTGGCTGCCAGGGGCATTCAAGAGATTGACCTTGCCAAAGTTTGCTCCCGGACGTTGATCACGAAGCTGAAGGAAATTCACATTAGTGACGCCGTCCAAACCGCAGCGGTTGTTCGCAACAGCACAGTATAGCGTGGGCGAACCCGAGGACGTAGACTGTGCTAGCTGAAGGTTTGACAGAGCGAAAACGTTGAAGATCTCTCCTGAGAAGATGAGCTTAGTCGTTTCGCCAAGCCCGATCGATTTCTGAGCACGAAGATCGACCTCATAGATCGACCTGTTTCGGAAATAGTTTCTCGGGATCTCAATTCCGGGAACAAAGTATGGACGCTCATTGCTGCCATTATTGTCACCATTGAGATCGGAGGACGCTCCGATAACCGCATTAAGCGGATTGCCTGAACGCAGGCGAATACCGCTCGAAACAGTAACGCCGCCTGGAAGGAAGAAGGTCGGACTCGCGGTGAAAACATGCGTACGATCCAATCTTGACGCATAATACTCACCCCTTCTGCTGAATGGATCATCATAAAGGACGCCGCCGGAATCACGCTCGTTGTCGTCATCCGACTCGTTCTTTGACCAAGTGTAAAAGGCGTTGATCTGACCCCATTTCTTATTGATCCGGGCACGCCAGGTTACCGCACGGTAAAGCTGATTTGCAGTCGAGTCACGAAGTTGGATCGTGGCTAAAGTGGGTACCGGACGATTGGCACGGATGTATATTGGCCGGCCCACAATATCGAAACTAGAAGGAGCCGGAAGGTTGATATCAACGTTCCTTTCCAGATGCACGGTCTTAACCCACGAGAAATCCATCCCGAAAATGAAATCATTAAAGATCTCACGTTCAAATCCTCCGCCAAACTGGTAGGAGACAGGATTTTGGAAATCAGGCGAAATGCCAATAACATTTGTGTTCTGGAAGAACCCGAGCGGAGACGCCGGCCCTGTTCGGGCAGCCTGTATGCGGTCAGCGATCGTCTGCAGCTGTGTTGGTGTCAGCGACGGAAGATTGCTCAATGAAAGTGTGTTCAGGTTGATACCTAATATCGCCATCTGACGATAGACGGTATTCGGGGCCTGTCCAGCACCAACAATGGCGACGTATTGCGGGTTTGCGGCGTCAAAGGTCACCTGGTTGAACGTTGATGCGCTAAAGGCACCCGGCCCAAGCTGAGCTGAAAGGTCCCCGGCAGGATTACGGAAATTATTGAACGGCGCAGCGAGAACGAT
Source organism: uncultured Chloracidobacterium sp. (assembly GCA_964528325.1). GTDB lineage: Bacteria > Acidobacteriota > Blastocatellia > Pyrinomonadales > Pyrinomonadaceae > OLB17. Next base: position 10,580 of record CAZGSC010000030.1, read on the forward strand.
GGCCGGTGTTCTGGCATAGTAAACTCCGCTGTAAGCACGGATAACCGTCTTGCCATCTCCCATCAGGTCATACGCAAAGCCCAGTCTTGGGCCCCACTGATGCTTGCTGTCAGGGATCCTGGTCGGATCGACCGAACGATTACCAAGTAATGGGAACGTTGCCGCAGTGATCGCATTAATAACCGGCGTATTGTTCGCCTCGGCCTCAGGATTGTACTGCTTCTCGTAACGCAGGCCGACATTGATCGTCAGACGCTGAGTGGCTCTCCATGAGTCTTGGCCGAAAAATGCCAACTCCTGAACATCAAATGCTGCCTGCAAGTTTCCGATCTGCTGGTTGAATCTTGCCTGTGAAACATCAAAACGGCCAAGCTTGCCTGCCGTCGTGCCGGGAGTTGCGGACAGTGCGTTCAAGATGTCAGATGTTCCGCTCAATCCTGAGAACGTATAGTTACCGAATTGGTTGAATCCAAATCGCTGAGCAACCTTGATCTTGCTGTATTCACCGCCAAACTTGAGCGTGTGGCTTCCGGTTGAGAACGTCATGCTGTCCATGACCTGATAACGCTTATCGTCTTGAACGGTTGGAAGGAATGTGCGGGTTCCCAATTCACCAATGTTTGTCACAACACTGACCTGTTGGCCGTTTGCAAGACGCGGACGCTCTTCTTTCGCCCACTGAAAGCGAACTTCGTTGCTAAACCTTGGCGAGAAACTGCTGATCAACTGGCCAACTACGACATTATTTTTGTCGTTTTCGGTTCCGTTGGTTGTCAGCGAACGATTTGTCGTCGGATCGAGAGCCGTTTCACCGGTCGAAACACCGTTCAAAGCTTCATTTTTGCTGTAATTATATCGGACGTTAAAACGATTGGCACCGTTGATCTCCCAGTCGATCTTTCCCAAGAACGCTTTAGCGTCATTTGTCTGGTCAAAAGCGGTCCGTGCTCCGGTATATGCCCCAAGGGGTTCCTGCTGAGCCGGAGTAGCAACAAAATTCACCAGGGTCGTATGAGCAACTGCTCGCCTGATGGACCACTGCTGCTGCTCATAAGCTGTAAAAAAGAAAAGCTTCTCTTTTTTGATAGGGCCGCCGACTGAGCCGCCGAACTGCGTCTGTGTCGGAGCGATGATCAGCGGAATATTAAGAGCGGCGAGCTTCTGCTCACGCAAGGCATCGGTAAATTCATTACCCAACGCCAGATCTTCTGGCCTCCAAAGAACGAACGCCGAACCTCTGAAGTCGTTCGAGCCTGATTTTGTCGAGGCATTTACGATACCGCCTGAGCTTCGGCCAAATTCTGCCGAGTAACCCGTAGCTACAACCTGAAACTCCTGGATAGATTCCTGCGGAAGCGTAAAAGCAGAGTTTGATCTTTCGCCGCCGCGAATGCCGCCAAAGAAGGGCTGATTGTAATCAACACCGTCAACATTGACATTAGCGTTAATGCCGCGTTGGCCGGCGAGCGATATCTGGCCGCGTGAGGGGTCGGTCTGGGCAGTTGGCGTCCCGCCGACAAGATCCTGAAAGCGGCGCCCATTGATAGGAAGGTTTTGGATCGCGTTGCTGTCCTTAACAGAGTCAAAATTACTCGTCGTTGTCTGAATGCCTTCAGCGGTGACCTGAACCACAGCCGAAACACCGCCTGCCGAGAGTGAGACGTTGGCATCGGTCGTTCGTCCAACCTGAACCACAACCTCGAGCGTACTGTCGCCGAATGACGGAGCGGTAGTCTTGAGTGTGTATGTGCCGGGCTGCAGCAGAACAAATGTGTGCAGTCCGTCGTCACCTGTAGTCGCGGATTGCGATTGATTTGTCGCCTTATTCGTGAGCGTAAGTGCTGCTCCCTTGACAATGGCTCCCGTAGAATCGGCAACCGTTACGCTGATTCCGCCCGTGCCGCCGGCCTGTGCAAAAGCACTGCCGACGCATGCCAGGATCGAGAACAGCATTATCGATAAAAACCTTGCAAAAATATTCTTAGTCATTCCTTTTGACCTCATAGTTATGGTTGAATTATTGAAGCATTCCTGCTTTTGTTGCACTTTTACCAGTGCCTGCTTTTAGTTTTTTGGATTTTTATTTTAGTTTTTGGATTTTTACGCTAACAAGATATTCTTTCTTCTCCCGAAACGCAAACGGCATTAAAGCGGCTTTTCACCATCGAAATGCTCTATTCACGGGCATCGTGGAGATGCAGTCCCATTCAAATTCCCTTTATCCAGTCGAATCTAAATGCCGAACGCGGCGTAATATGAACTTTCAGGCAAATTCGGTTCCGCAGAATCAGCCGCCGGCAAAAGAATAGATTACTTGGGCAGCATTACATTAACGTGAAATCCGTAAAATTTGGCCTTGAAATTAACATTTTGCCCGCCTGTGGGGTTTTGCGTGCAACCTTTTTATCGCAGGCAACGTTTAATCAATAGTACTTTTTGCATCAATCAGCTAAAACTTTACAGTTTCGGAACCAGTTGTGCAGAGGAAAATATGAAAACTTGACTTTTTTGTAAAACTAATCTACATTGGTCAAGCATTTTTATCAAGAATAAGAAACTTCGTGAAAGAAGTGCATCTAATCTAGAGAATAAGGGGGAAAAATGGCAGAAGTAGGATATTCTACAGCAGTACAAAAAACGCCGCTGCACCATCGCATCACTGCAAGCATGCCGGTTCAAGCGAGCTGGATTGACGCGGAAACAGGTCAGAGAGTACGTGTTGAGGGATTGACGGAGAACGTTGGCGAAACCAGCGCTTTGGTAAATCTCGAAACACTACCGCCTGTCGGTTCTCAAGTCCGATTGAAAATATTGGAAGAGGGGAAATCGATAATTGAAGTGACAACCCAGGTCATTCGGGTCGAGCGCGATCCGAGCAAGCCGATGGCCGCGCTTTCTGTTTTGGAAAATATGAAGAAATGGAAATCAACGGCTATCACGGCAGCGCAGAAGTGGGTGACGAGGCATTGGCAGCTTAACTACGAGGAAGAATGGGCTAATTAATAAACCTTCCTTTGTTATAATAAGAAAAGCGGGAAACCTGTTCAGGTTTCCCGCTTTTTTATGTCCGAATTACTTCTGACGTCTTAATTGCTCGACGCACAAGGATTCGAGCTGGTCGAGATAACGCGTGCACACGGCGACGGTGTGCTCGAACGCGGACCCTGTATTAGAACGTTGATCGGAGCTCCCGTTTTGAAGAAGCCTACTGTTCCATACATAGTTGCAGGCGGCTTATCAGCATCAAACCGGAAGTTGTACAACGTACCCCAACGGATCGCGTTTGCGTTCAAATTGGCAAGAGCCGTTTCCGAGGCCCACTGGATCGTGCCGGGATTCTGCGTAACGGTCCAAGGACTTGACGCAAATCCGGCGCTTCCGACAGTTCCATCATTTGCCCAGCCCGGGTGCTGTGGTGGAGCGTGGAACCCAACATTAGTGATCGTAACGCCGGTTCCAATAGGCACCTTGAAGGACTGAATGCCGCGATCAAGATTCTGGTTGTAGATCGCGTATTCGTAGTGCCAGGAAGTAGGACTCGTTTGCGTGACCTTATAAGCAACCTGTCCGATACCATCGATCCCGCGTTCAGGCTCGATCGGAACGTGAGTTGCACCTGTCCATGCTTCGATCGCAGGTTTCTGACGCACCGTCGCACCAGATGCCGAGAAATTGAATGGGCTGCCGGTGCCGGTAACGGTGAACTGTCTGTACGAAGCGTTGTTGTACATATTACACTCGGCCGGATGGGTCTGACACCACGCATATTCATGCGGAGTTATGTACACGGCCTCGCCAAAATAGGTCGCACCCGGATTCAGCGTTGTGCTCAGGTCAGCGATCTCAACAACGACTCTGTGAGACGGACCGGTATGAGAGTGGCCGGTGTGATCGTTATTTGGCGTGGCTCCGTCATTTCGCGGATAAGCACCTGTAAAAGGATTGATCCATGCACGCGAACCAAGGCCCGGCCCAGAGTTCAGGCTCGCGGTATAAGGATCCGAGCATCCCGAGCCAAGCTGGCTGCCGCCTACACCGTTACATCCGAGTTGGCAAATATTCTGGGTCAAAGCAGTAAATGCGTGTTTGACGCTGGACTGACCGATCTGCTCGAAACGATCGCCGTTTGCGCTCATTCGATAAAGGTTCTGCGGGATCACCGGATGATCATTTGCCGGATTAGCAAACCAGTTCAGATTCTGTGTGCCAAAATTGCACGAATCTGTTCCAATGGCAAGACCGACCTGAGTGCCGGCTGCGCTGCCAAACTGCTGCATCGCCGTCAGATCGCCAACGACCACATCGGGCCCCGGAACCGATCCTGCTTCGGGTCGGATCATCGGCGGAAGGACAGTCTCTGCTGCCTCACCTTCTTCATTGAGACGTACAGCCTCGATGGTCTGCATTGTTGTGCTGCCGGAAAGGCTTCCGATAACAACACCGGCATCAGCAGGCCTTCCGAGCTGAGCTGCAAATTCAGATGAGATCAACAGCCTGGCTGACTGAATGCCGAGAATACGCTGATTTGCATCAAAGGTGTATTCCTGTCCTACTACGTTGAAGAAAGTGAAGCCCGTCTTCTTATCACGAACAGCCAATTCATAATCTCCGCCCCATGGCAGGCTTTCGATCACAAGCTGCCGATAGGAAGCCTGCAGTGAAGCCGGAAGATTCATATTGCTCCGCGGGCTGATCTCCATTGAACTAGGTACCGGGCCGCGTAATTCACCATTCATAACAAGGATCGCAAAGAACGTGTCCTGTACCGCGTCGAAATTGAGGGTGGCCTTTCGAGCCGAAGCTCCAGCTCCGTTCAGACGATTCAAATCGACTTCCATCGTGATATTTCCATTCACCACGATCATCTTTTCGATTGTTCCGCTATCTGCGTTTTGGGCATTCTCTGCCCCTAAAGGATCGGGTGATGATGCGCGTAGCGAAACGCTGAAAACAACCCCGATCAATAAACAAAATGCCAACAACGACGAAACGATTCGAAACCGGCCGTCCTGCAAATTCTTATTCATCTTCCTTAACTCCTGATGTAATTTAATAAGCGGTGCAACCACCGCTTCGAATGACTAATATTAAATATTAGCGAATTTTTCGTCGGAAATAACAACATAATGTAGCTCACTTTTTTGACAAAGTCAACCTCAGTTACCCGTGTTGCAATTAATTTTTTCGAGGTGTTAGACACACCCTGATAAAACAAAAATCACTAATTCCGGGGGCATTCCGTTCGAAATATCGCAAATACTTGCAATCATTATAAAAAATGCCGTTTTATGTGATTTAATCAGATTATTGGAGCCCCACTGCTGTGGGCCCATTTTCACAGGCCAACAGCGTTTTACTATGAAAAGTGGTTGCGAAAGCAAGGAATTATCTGTCAAACGGTCCATCGAGCTTCCGATCCTGCCAAATTCTGCCGTTCCTGGTGACGGTATTCAGCGCTCGAAAACTCGCCGCTGGCGCGCCCTCTCGCTGAGCATTCTAACCCTGCTGATGATAGCCCATTACATTCAGTGGCGGATCATGGGCACCACGATTTCGCCCATCGAGCCATCGGAAACAGCGTATACGCTTCAGAATGGTTTTATTAATGCAGGATTTGTCTTCTTTACCCTTGCGATATTGGCCACACTAGTATTGGGGCGTTTCGTCTGCGGCTGGGGTTGTCATATCGTAGCTTTACAAGATTTTTGCGCCTGGCTGCTGAACAAATTTGGCCTGAAACCAAGGCCTTTTCGATCGCGGCTTCTGGTTTTTGTCCCGCTTATTGCAGCGCTGTATATGTTCGTCTGGCCTACGGCAGTTCGTCTGCTGGCCGGCCCCAAAGACCAGCAGATCATTCCGCAATTTACGAACCATCTAATTACAACCGAGTTTTGGGTAACTTTCCCTCCGTTTGGGGTTGCTGTCCCTTTTCTGTTCATTTGCGGTTTTATGACCGTATATTTTTTGGGATCAAAGGGTTTCTGCACCTATGCCTGTCCCTACGGCGGTGTTTTTGTTTTGGCGGATAAGCTCGCACCCGTCAGGATACGCGTCACGGACGATTGCAATCAGTGTGGCCATTGCACGGCCGCCTGTACGGCGAACGTCAATGTTGCGGCGGAGGTGAATAAATTCGGCATGGTCGTCGATCCGGGCTGCATGAAGCATATGGACTGCATCAGTGTTTGTCCGAATGACGCACTATATTTGGGTTTTGGTAAACCGTCGGTCGCCGTTTCCAAGACGAAAGAGAATAAAAAAACATTCCAACTCACATGGCCCGAAGAGATCTTCGCTGCGATCGTATTCGCGGCGAGCTACTTTGCAATTTGGGATGTCTATCAGCTTGTCCCATTGCTAATGGCACTTGGAATTGCGACCATTACGACCTATCTGGCGGTGCGCTCGTTAAAAATTCTCACTTCCAAAGATCTGTCATTTTATCGCTTCAATTTGAGATCGTCCGGCGTGATCAGAAGGGCAGGTTGGGCATTTTTGGGCTTTTCCGCTCTATGGATAGGTCTGAATGCTCATAGCGGCTGGATCCGCTTTAACGAGCGTGAAGGAACGATCGGTTATGAAAGCGTCCAGATCCCGGACGAGCTTGCACTTGCGCAGTCAGATCCGAAGCAGTGGCTTAGCTCCGCTGATCAAGAGAATATCGCGGACGGCAAACGCTATTTTTATAGGGCTTTTAACGGTGGTTTTTTGGTGAATGACACATTGCTGCCGAAACTCGCATGGCTCGAATACCTTTCCGGCAACACAGACCAAAGCCTTAAGCTTCTTGCCCTCGCCGCAAAACACCAGGAAGGCCGTCCCAAAGGCCTGAGCCTCTATTACCGCGGAGCGATACTCAATCGATTGGGCCGTTACAACGACGCTCTTGCAAACCTTGACGACGCTTTAAAAGAGGCTCCGGACCTGATTGTCGCCCATGAGGAGCGCGGCGAATCATTATGGCAGATCGGCCGACGCCAGGACGCTGTTAAGGCATGGATCGATGCAGTGGAAAGCAACAAAGGACTAGTTTTGGCAAATTATATGCTAGCCGGAGCCGCCGAGGTGGTAGGCGATGCGGAAGAGAAGGCTGCTTATGAAAGACAGGCGGAGCAATACACACCTAAAGATCCATATTTCCATTGGATGGTTGGCCTTCGCCTCCAAAATGTCGGCATGGCCTCATTAGCGGAAAAACATTTTCAGCTGGCGATCCAGCTTGATCCAAAATTTCGCTCGTTACGAAAATAAGAAATCTTTACCCGTTCGGTTCAACGCATCCAAATTCACTTAGACGGCTTCTAGTTTTAAGCAATTTCTTTTTTACGCGACAGTGGTCTCAATATCGACCGTAATGCTGCGCCATCGCTGTTGGTTAAACCGCAGGAAGCTAAGCAGGAAGCGTGCGAAGTGGCCGACAAGAACGGCGAGCCAAATATGTATCGGCTGCAATGTGCTCGTTTCCTTTATGATAAAGCAAATGCCGACCGGAAACAGCACTTGCGAGATTATCGAAATGAACAATGGGCTTCGCGTATCACCCGTTCCCTGCAAGCCGCCGGTATAGGCGAGTGCCATCGAAATAAACAAGCCTGAGACGCTCAGGACGCGAAGCAATTCAACACCGATCTCAACGACGCTCGGGTCCGTCATTCCAAAGATCGCTAGCAGTTGTCTAGGAATAAAAAAGAAAAATAAACCGACAATGACCGCTCCGCCAAAACCGAAGCTGGCAGCGGTTCGAACGGCGGAAACTGCACGGTCAGGATATCCGGCACCCAAATTTTGCCCCGCAACGGACGCCGAAGCACCCATCAGGGCATTCGATGACCAGGTGACTAGCAGGAAAAGCTGGCTGTAACAAACTGCGTAAACCGCCTGTGTCGCTTTACCCTGCGCAAGCGAACCCATAAATGCCGCCATTATAACGCCGCCGACGTTCATCGCTATCCCCTGAATGCCCGCAGGCAGGCCAAATTTGAAAAGCTGGCGAATTACCTTGAGATCCGGAGCATAGCCAGTTTTTGGAAACGAAACTACCCATGTGCCGCTGTAGAGTTTGTACAGCGCGTATATTCCAACGAGGCCCGATGCGATGCATGTTCCCATCGCCGAACCTGCCGTGCCGAACGCCGGGATCGGCCCGATCCCGCCTATGAGAATTATGTTGAAAACGAGATTGAGTATCGTCATTACTATGCCCAGCACCATCGGTGTCCGTGCATCGCCCGCCGATCTCAAAGAGCCGCTCATCATAAAATATATGAGCATACCAACGCTGCAGGTGAACATTATCCGTAAGAACGGCAGTGCCTCTGCCAAAACGTCTGAATCACTGGTAACTATCCGGAGCAAGTAAGGCGCGGCAAAATAGCCGATCGGAGCGAGGATACCAAGCGCCATAAAAATGGCCGTCAGAAAGCCTTGATAAACAGTTCGGTCGACTTTTTCGCGTTGGTTGGCTCCGGCAAATCGAGCAACCAAAACGCTCATACCGATGAAAATGGAGGAAACAAAAACAATAACGACAAGAAATATCTGAAATCCGACACCAATTGCAGCATTGGCTTGATAGCCGATCAGATTGCCGACCATTATCTGATCGACCCAGCCCTGAATTCCACTGACGAGGTTTGTCAATACTGCTGGCCAAGCGATCTTCCAAACGGCTTTCGCAAGCGGGCCCTCAACGATCGATCGGTCAAAATGAGGCTTTTTTGACTCAGCGGGTTCGGCATTGGCCGATCCCTCAAATTCAGCTAATTCAGTCTCTTCCGTCATTTGGCGATTATATACGAGCCTTGTTTCACATTGTTTCCGCCAAATACGAATGTTGTCCGTCTATTCCGACTTGTCGTGATCCTATGACCTAGCCTTGCCGCTCCGTCCGAATGTGACGAAGATCAGCAACAGGCCGACTATTGCCGGGATCAAGACCGTCCTATCAAGTGGGCTAATAACGACGGCGCCGATCATGATGATAACCAGAAGCGACGCCGCAAGAGGTGTTAACCTGGGCTTGATCTTCGTAAGCCAAGGCACGACGAGGCCGATCGCACCCAAGATCTCGCAAACGCCGATAAAATATATAAACCCGATCGAAAGGGATTGCGGCATATTTTTTGCGATTTCGTCAGCAGGCATCAAAAATTTTGATACGCCGGCAAACAAAAACAGAAGAGCGAGAAGTATTTGGACTATCCACAGAATAATGTTCATATCATGTCTCCGGGACCTGTTATTTACTGCTGTATGGTCGATTCAGCTACAGTTTTCAACTGGGCAAGGCCTTTTTCAAAATCGGCACCGACCGCCTTGTCCATGTCCATTACAAGGCAAAACGCCTTCATAATAAAATTCTTTCTACCCACCATCGTCCATGTAACATTTGTTTTCTCACCCATGGCTTTGAAATCAAATTGTGTCAGATTTTTGGCCTCAAATGGCTTGATGAATTCAAGATCGATGGCGAGATACTTGGGCGGATGAGTGTTTTTGATCGTCATTCTTCCCTCACCAACCTCATCATTTCCTGTCCAAGCATAAGAAGCTCCGACGCCGGAATCTGCACCTGAATATGTCACCTTCATATTTGGGTCAAGTTTTGCCCACGGCGACCACGCATCCCACTTATGGAAATCATTGACCTGCTCGAAAATTCTTTCCGATGGAGCATTGATGTCGAGCGAACGCGTGACCTTAAGCTCCGCCGACTGCATTGCAATGACCACACATAGGACAACAATCCCAACCAAAATTAACGCCAGAACTCCCAGAATGACCTTCTTAACCATAGATTTTCTCCTGATTTAGAAAACTTTAACTGATTTTTCTCACCACACCAAAGTATGACGGGCCCCTTAGCTATTCTTAAAAGAGAAAAAGTGCGGCCTTTTTTGTAAGACCGCACTCGGTAGGTTCAATTGGGTAGGTATAATTGAAGGGTATTATGAATCGTTCAGTTCCGGTCGAACGGCTACCGATTGGGGGGATAAGATTAGGATCCCCAATATTTCAGAAACTTCATATCAAATAGCTTATACGCTGTCGTTATGCTCAAAGTTCCTAATTTATCTTCGAGCGAAAAACTTCTCTTGTATCAAATATCACGTTACAGTGTCAACTTTGTTGCAAATACTTTTCAAAAAAGATCAGTTTTTCGGTTTCGCATTTTTAGGATGAAAGGTCAACAAAAAAAGTTTGCTCCATTTTTCAACTCAGGACCTACTTTCTCTTATTCCCTCAATCCGTTAGAATCTTCCAAAAGAACAAGGAGTTAACAAATGTCTAATATAGTATTGCGTACAGTTTTCGTTGGCGCGGTTCTACTTTCATTCGTCCTTCCAGGGTTCGCCTGGGACGAAACGGGCCATAAGATAACGGCCTATATCGCTTGGCAGCAAATGACGCCCGAGGTGCGTGATAAGGTGATCCGAATATTGCGCAGCGCTCCTGAGGATTCTCAGCTTGCCACATTTTATATGCCGTACGGTTCGCGCAGCGAAGAGACAAGAAAACGTGAGTTCTTTCTGATCGCGGCAACATGGGCGGATATTATCAAGGACAAGGATTTCGAGACCCGCAACAAGAATTACAACCACTCGAACTGGCATTACTTTGACACTTTGTGGATGACCAAGGGCGGTAAGGTCGTTTTTGCAACCGATGTTGAAGAAAACGGAAAAATGATGGAAAAGCTGTCCGATTTCGACAAGGTCATACGCAGTTCGGCTTCAAACCAGGAAAAGGCTATCGCGATTGCGTGGCTTGAGCACCTGATCGGCGATATTCATCAGCCGTTACACGCATCTGCTCGCGCTTTGGGTGAGGACGACAAAAAAGGCGATCAGGGCGGCAATCTCTTCTTACTGACGCCGAAAGGGTCACGAGACAAACTGAATCTGCACTCTTTTTGGGACGGGATCATTCGCCAAAATTTTCCAAACACAAAAGACGCCTGCGAAGCCGACTATCTTGACCCGATCGCACAGTCGATAATGAAGGATTTTCCATACTCTAAACTTCAAAGCCGCATCGCGAACGCAAAATATGACATATGGGAAAAAGAAAGTGTCGAGATCGCGACGACCTTCGTCTATAAAGGCCTGAAACGATACGAGTTGCCGTCGGAGGAATATAAGAAAAAATCACTTAAGATCGCCGAAGAGCGTATGGCTCTGGGAGGATATCGGCTTGGAGATCTTTTCAATGAGGTTTTCGGAACTCCGCCGGCACCCGCAGTTTTGCCAACGCCGGCCTCGACTCCGGCAAAACAATAAGATCAAGCTGATGAACGCGGCCAAAATTCTCGAATATTTTCAGCAGCGGCAGGGAGCGATACTAGATTCGATCCGCGAGATCGTCGATATCGAATCGCCCTCGCACAACGCCGAACAAAGCCGCGTCGTAACAGATTGGGTCGAAAAACAAGCACGTCTGACAGGTGCGGAAGTTTTGATCGAACGGTTATCGGTCGAGGCTGGCGACCATTTAGTCATCAGGGCTTTTCCAGGCGACGGGAAGCATACCTTTTTGCTCGGCCACACGGACACAGTTCATCCTATCGGCACAAGTCAAAAAAACCCGACACGGATCGAAGGAGACAAATTCTACGGCTGCGGCATTTTTGATATGAAATCGGGCATTGTGCTGATGCTCGAAGCATTGCGTTTTTTAGCCGTGAACGATATCAAGCCCTCGCGTCCAATAACCATTTTATTGTCCTGTGACGAGGAGGTCGGAAGCCATTCGGGACGGCCGCTCGTCGAACGTGAGGCAGCGAACGCTGATCGCTGTCTGGTCATTGAACCATCGGCTGCAGGCAAGGTTAAGACCGGACGCAAAGGGACGGGCACGTTCAAACTCCATGCTCATGGCATTCCTGCCCACGCGGGCCTCGAACCAGAAAAAGGTGCAAATGCCATTCTCGAACTATCACGACAGATCGAGCAAATTCATAAGATCGCCCAACCTGATAACGGAACGACCGTCAACGTAACCACAATTAACGGCGGTACGACAACGAATGTCATTCCCGAACATGCTATATGCGAGATCGATGTGCGTTTCAGTAAAATGGCTGAGGCCGAACGTGTAGACGCAGCTTTCAAAACCCTGACCGCATTTGATGATCGCGTAGATCTTGAATTATCAGGCGGCATCAATCGTCCGCCAATGGAACGAACCGCAAAGGTGGTTGAGATGTTCGAAAAAGCTCGCGCAGTAGCCGCCAGTTTTGACTACGATCTTGACGAAACACAAGTCGGCGGTGCTTCGGACGGTAACTTTGTTGGTGCTTTGGGCGTGCCAGTCTTGGACGGATTGGGAATTTCGGGCGACGGAGCACATACATTGCACGAGCATATTTTGGTGAGCGATGTTGCGAAGCGTGCAACTTTAGTTACACTGCTCTTGTCCAAAATTTAGTTTTTGTTCCGTTCCACCAATAATGGAACAGATGGAACAAGGTGGAACAGTATGCCATTGCGGTGACAACCACCATATTTTGTGGTTTTTTTGTGGAGGCGCAACTTGTCCGGTGATGGGCGCGGTCTTCAAAACCGTTTGCAGGGTTGCGAGAGCAGGCCTGGGTGGGTTCGACTCCCACACGCCTCCGCCAAATTCGTATGATCGATTGGATCGCGTTAAATATGACTCCAGGTGTTGGGCCGCGAGCGGCAACGAAGCTGCTTGAGCGATTTGGTTCGGCCGATGCTGTTTTTCATGCTCGCCGGACGGAGCTGGAGTCTCTGCGACTCAAACCCGAAACGACCGAGAGCATAATTAAACGCGAGTTTCACGAAAAGGCAGAGAAGGAACTCGACCGCGTAAAGGAGCTTGGAGGTGATGTTCTGATCCTCGATGACGGCAGTTATCCGTCTTTGCTGCGTGAGATCGACGACCCGCCGCCGGTGTTGTATGTGAAAGGCGACTGGCAGGTATGTTTTGAACAGCCGGGCGTAGGCGTGATCGGCTCGCGGATGTGCTCGACGTACGGTGAGAATGCTTCTGAAATGTTGTCGCGTGACCTTGCATCACGCGGCATAACCATCGTTTCGGGTCTTGCTCGCGGTATCGATTCGGCGGCTCATCGCGGTGCAATGCGAGGATCGGGCAGAACGATCGCCGTTATGGGGACAGGTATCGACAGCGTTTATCCGAAAGAAAACAACGGACTTGTGAGAGAAATCCTTTCATCAGGCGGTTGTCTGGTCTCGCAATTCCCGCTCGGCACTCCTCCGATAAAAGAAAACTTCCCGTATCGCAATCGCATCATAAGCGGGCTGAGTTTGGGTGTTTTGATCGTCGAGGCGTCGGAGAGAAGCGGCTCTCTCATAACCGCCCGGCTTGCTATGGAACAAAATCGTGAAGTAATGGCCGTTCCCGGAAATATCACATCCAGTAACTCGTTCGGCACGAATTACCTTATCAAGAGCGGTGCAAAACTCGTCCAGCAATGGCAGGATGTCGTCGCAGAGTTACCCAGCGAAATTTCCGCCGCGATACTGCCGCCAAAAATTGAAAAAACATCCGCGGAAACAGCAGAACGCCAACCCGATCTGATACCTGCGGATATGAGCGAGAACGAACGAAAAATATGGCAGATATTGACGCCGGATGATTCGACACATATTGATATTCTGCTCGAAACTAGCGGTCTCACATTCGGTGATCTTAATAACGCGCTTGTAGGGTTAGATATTCGCGATCTAATACGCGTTTTGCCCGGCAAGAATTATGCACGGCGAACATGAGAATTGCCGGATGCCTGAAACGCAAGCATTGACAGACTTGCGCACAAGGTGTTATCAGTCTTAAACGTCAGCACGAAATAAGTTGCTGACGTATTTTTTTCAAAATATGTCAAAGAACCTGTTAATAGTTGAAAGCCCTGCAAAAGCAAAGACCATCGAAAAGATCCTCGGAGAAGATTTTCAGGTTAACAGCTGCTTTGGCCATATCCGTGATTTGGAAAAGGCTGGTATGGGTATTGACATCGAAAATGATTTTCAGCCCCGATATACAGTTCCTGAAGACAAAAAAAGGGTCGTTAACGAACTGAAGTCTTTGGCAAAAAGATCGGATGAAGTATGGCTGGCAACTGACGAAGATCGTGAGGGAGAAGCTATAAGCTGGCATCTGTGTGAAGTGCTGGGTCTTGACCCGAGATCGACCAAACGGATCGTGTTTCATGAGATCACTAAGCCTGCGATAGAAGCTGCTGTAAAGAACCCACGCACGGTTAACATGAACCTGGTAATGGCGCAGCAGGCACGCCGGGTGTTGGATCGCATCGTTGGATTTGAATTAAGTCCCGTGCTATGGCGCAAGATCAGCACGAGCAATAAAAACCTCAGTGCAGGCCGTGTTCAGAGTGTCGCGGTAAGGTTGATAGCCGAAAGGGAACGCGAGATCAACAACTTTCTACAGTCGAGTCATTTCAAAATTGAAGGTCTATTTATTGCCGATGATATAACCGGAAAAGCTGTAACATTC
>CAZGSC010000031.1:0-23909 GCA_964528325.1 uncultured Chloracidobacterium sp.
TCTCGACATCAAATACAAGGGCAAGAACATCCACGAAGTCCTGCAAATGACGATCCGCGAAGCTATCTTGTTTTTTAAGGATGTGACAAAGATCGTCTCACGTCTAAAGGTTCTCGACGCGGTCGGCCTTGGCTATCTTCGTCTTGGCCAATCAGCCACAACCTTGAGCGGCGGCGAGGCCCAGCGTGTAAAACTTGCCTCACACCTGGCTCAGAAAACTGCGAACAGAACTCTCTTCATTTTTGACGAACCAACGACAGGCTTGCACTTCGACGACATCAACAAGCTGCTGACCGCATTCCGTGCATTGATCGACAACGGCGGCAGCCTGCTCGTCATTGAGCACAACATGGACGTGATCAAAACTGCTGACTACGTGATCGACCTCGGCCCGGAAGGCGGCATCGGCGGCGGCGAGATAGTTGCAGTCGGCACTCCGGAGAAAGTTTCCCAGATCGATGCATCTCATACCGGTCGTTATTTGAAACAGATCTTATAACGGAGAACAGAGCAGCGTTGTGGATCACGACACAGAAACTACTGAAGCGTGCGGCGGCGAAGACAATGAGGCGGCCGAAGCGACCCTGATTATAGTAATTTACTAGTTCAGAGATTAAATGCGTGCGAATTTGCGCTAATTTGACACAACTTAGTCGTCACCAAATTTGCCACGCCAGATAGGAGCGATCTGCTCCATGATCTTACAATCACAATAGCCGCCATTCTCGTTTAGCCATTCAGTGATCTTACCGAAATTCAATTGACTGTCCATCATGAACCGCATCGCGTGACGCAGGCTGTGATCGCACGTCGTGCCGTAAAGCTCATCTTCGACATGGTCGAGCAGTTCGCTGATCGTTTCCTGTCCGGCAGGCAGCGAATCGAGAAAGGCCTCTAGCTCCTCGCCGCTCAATTGTTCGAGATTTTCGATCTCTCGTTTTCGTAAGATTGCCATAATGTTACCTTATCATAGCCGTTTCGGACTCGGTTTTGATACGCTATACTTATTAATTCGATCGCTTCCACAAGCAAAAATAGGAGGATGCGAGATCTTAGTACCGTTTTTTTGCTGAACCACGGTCTTTGATCCGTCTAAAAATCTAAACGTGCTGGCTTTCTTGTATCTGTGTGTGATGTTTGCCCTCGGTGATGCGATCGGGCGGCGTTTTCTTACGTTTGTCTCGATTCCCCACCGTGCGGCCTCGGCCTTTCTCTGCGGCCTTTTATTGAGCAGTTGGTGGACGTATGCGCTTGCGTATTTTTGTTCGAACGCAACGTCACCGATGCTTTGGGGCAACCTTCTGTTTTTTATTACGGCCGGCGGCCTGATACTGTGGCTCAATCAAAATCCTCCCAAGAATGATACGCAAAACGCACTCGATCTAAGTGATGCCGGTTTTCAACGTTGGGATTGGGTCATTGCTGGGTTCTTTCTGCTGTTCGTAACGTGGATGATGTTTCACACGTTCACAATGGGCGACGGCAAGATAATGATCGGGCATCATCAATTTCCCGACTTTGGCTCGACATTGTCAATAATGCAGTCGTTTGCCCTAGGGCACAATTTCCCAACAGAATACACACATTTCACCGGCGAACGCATTCGCTATCACTTCCTCTTTTACTTCCAGGCCGGCAATCTCGAATATCTTGGTCTTAATCCTGCGTTCGCAAATAACATCCTGAGCATTTTCTCGCTCACGTCGATGCTCGTCCTTGTGATGACGCTCGGCGGAGTGCTTTTCAAGTCACGAGTTGCCGGACGCATCGGCGCCGCGTTGTTCTTTACTCATGGCTCGCTGGCGTATATTCCGTTCCTGCTCTCACAGCCGTCCTTCTCTGCTCTGCTTAATGAGTTGAACACCATGACCTCGTTCCTCAAGTCAGGTTTCCCGTATCGCGGTGAGGCTTGGGGAGTATGGTCGCTAAATGTCTATCTAAATCAACGTCACCTCTCAAGCGCGATCGCCATTTTTCTTCTGGTCCTGATCTACCTTGTGGTCCGGCTTCGTGAGAAAAGCGAGATCGAACCGGAACCTCAAGAATCAACTTCTCCAGAAGTGCCGGTTCCGGAAAATGATGAAAGTTCTGAAAGCGATCAAGAATCGCTTGCCGTGAAATCCATAGACCCAACGGACAGCAAGCAATCAGAAGAAGAAGAAGAAGAAGACGATAATGATGATGATGACGATGAGTACGAAGAGGATGAGGATGAGGATGAGGATGAAAATGAGGATGAGGACGAGGACGAGGACGAGGATGATGAAGACGAAAATGAGTTCAGTCTAGGCTCATATATCAAAGAAAATTCTGTTGTAGTATTTTGCGGTATTCTTCTCGGTCTTTTGCCAATGTGGAACGGCGCGATCTTTTTAGGGGCCGCAGTAATTGTCGCAGCGCTGATAATCTTCTTCCCGCGATTTCGCCGTGAACTTTTCACGCTTGCCGTTACAGCCGCGATAGTTTCTCTACCGCAGGTCATTTACCTAAAGACCGGCCACATGAAGCCCACGCATTATTCAATGCTCCGATGGGGCTTTGTCATCGATGATGCGGGCATTTTTGATTTGCTTTGGTGGACCTTTTACACGTTCGGCTTCAAGTGGGTTTTGCTTGGCATCGCTCTCTATTTCGCAACGGGATTACAGCGGCGATTGATGCTGGCAGTTTCATTCCTGATCCCGCTCACTTATTGCTTCCGATTCAGCGAAGAGGTTCTGGCAAATCACAAGTTCATTAACCTTTGGCTGGTCATCGTGAATATTTACTGCGGTTACGCTGCTGTTAAGCTTTGGAATCTCAAAGCCGGCAAGAGTGTTGTTCCGTCTCGCGTAGCTGCGATCATCTTGCTTCTGCTTGTTATTACCGGTGGCCTGATCGATCTGATGCCGGTCAAGAATTCGTATTTTATCGAGATGAAATACGATGACAACAAACTGCTCAACTGGGTAAAAACGAACACCGATCCGAAGTCGATATTCCTTTCTCATCGGTACATCAATCACGAATTCCTACTTGCGGGACGGCGCCTTTATTTCGGCGACCCTTATTATGCCTGGGGATCCGATTACGACACAGAGGAGCGCGAAAGGACCACTCTAAAGACGATGCTTGAATCTAAGGATGCGAATGAGGTCTTCCGGCTACTGAAGGAAAACAATATCAACTACGTCGCCATAGACGATCAGATCCGTAACGTAAAGCAATATTTCAAGAATCCGAATGAGGAGGAAGTCTTCGCGAAATATTTTGAAGTCGTATTCTCGGATGACACTGCGGAGTATGGCGGCCATATGAAGATCTACAAGGTGCCTGACCAACTTTCGGCTCCTTCAACGCCGTCCTCGCCCGATAACCCCTCAGCAGATAGCCCGGATGCCTCTCCTGCGACAAATGCATTCAAAGGAGGCGAAGGCCCGCAGCCGGGGCAGTTTAACAAACCTCGCGGCATTGCTGTCGATAACAAAGGCTTTATGTACGTTGCGGATTGCTTTAATGCCCGCGTGCAGAAATTTGACCCTGAGGGCAATTATGTTCTCTCCATGGGAAGCCGCGGCGAAGGAGCAGGCGAACTCAAAGAACCCAACGGCGTAGCTGTCGATGCGGACGGTAACGCTTACGTTACCGATTCGCTCAATCACAAACTGCTCAAATTTGATACCGCCGGAAAATTCGTGAAAGAATGGACAAAGCCTGCCATCGATTTTTACGGGCCGCGTGATCTTGTTTTCGGCCCGAACAAAAAACTTTACATCATTGATCAGGGCCACACCAATATTACGGTCTTTGATCCATCAAAAGACTCCTTTACAATATGGGGCTCAGCCGGCTCCGGTGAAGGCCAATTCAACGAATCGACCGGCATCGGCATTGGGCCTAATTTGGTTATCGTCGCTGACCGGGATAATCGCCGTATTCAACTATTTGATCTCGACGGCAAGTTCATTCGCCAATGGGCGATCGAAGGCTGGGAGCGATTTCATTATCCTGATGCTGTTTACGACGACGTGACAAAACAGATCTACGTTTCGGACGGAAGGTCCAACCAGATACTGGTTTTCGATGTCGACGGCAACGCTCTTCAGCCGCTCAAGACTGATAATGGCGAAAAATTAGACAACCCTTCGTCGATCGTCATTGCAGAAACCGGAAAGAAAAGACGCCTTTTCATTCTCAATACAGGCGGTGCGAGGATATCGACAATTGAATTAGAGGCAAAAAAAGGCAAGTAAAATTCATAGCTCAAGCTGCATATATTTTCAACTTAAATTCGTCGTTGGCGATGTATATCTCAGGCTTGCGGCCGGAGAACAAATTCGATTGTCTCAAGACCATTGGCAGACCGCCGTGCGGGGCGTTTATGCCATACTCGCGGCGTGTAAAGATGGCTGCGATCTGCGGGTTTAGCCGCTGCGTTATGCCGTAGCGGATCGCACGCGACGCTGGAGGCGAAAATCCGTTCGTCCGGCGCGGATTGATAAATTCGATCGCGTTGTCATAGATATTTATTCGCGTACGAATGTCACGCAAAGCGAGATCACGATGCATCAGGGCGTTGATGATCGCTTCGGACACCGAGTAGAAATGATAATTTCCTCGTGCCTGTGCGACCGCGTCCGTAACCAGCGAGAGTTTACGCCTTGGCTTCTCCTTACCCAGGTCGACGTACAGCCTGATAAACGCAAGGATCGATTCATATTGCGTAAGCAGATTTCCCTTGATCTCGACCGCCTCGATCAATTGTGCGTGGCCGTTGTCGCCCGAAAACCTCGCAACCGTCACGTTCGACCTCGGCAGCAACTCGGCTACACGCTCACTCTTGCCAAACAACAGCAAAGCCGCGACGGTTGGAAAAAACTCGTCTGTACTGCCGACAGCCAGCAACAAATCCTTTTGCAGAAAATCGCTCGTCTGGTAAAGGGACTTGTTCGGTGCGTTATCGTCAAAACCGCTCGCAAACGACCACAGCAAAGCGTCGTCAAAATCCTCTTCCACGACGCCCTGGAGCGGAATATTCTCAAATCCAAGCGGCCTCACCTCGTCAAGCCAAGCCGAAAGCTCATCGCGCGAAACTTCCCTCTTTTCCGCACCAAAACGCAGGTAAAACCGCCCATCACGCGTGCGATAGGGCCGCCGCTTGCCGTCAATATCAAGCGCGACAATGCGTTTGCCGCTGTCGAACGCAATGGTATCGATCATCGGCACGACCGGCGGCACGATCTCATCGCGGCAGATCCTTATCAATTCGGCCTGCACCCATTCGGGATTGCTCACACCCTCGATCCGCAGTTGGTCATTGACGCCAAAAATGATCGTCCCGCCATCGGTATTCGCAAGCGCGACAATTCCCTGCGCAATCCGCTCGCTGTTCGAGAGCTTTACCTTGAGTTCGAGATAAGTATCCTCGCCGCCGCGGATCAGGCGCAAAAGCTCGGTCCGCGTCGTCGTCTGCGTCGGTTGATTTACAAGATATTCCTGTAAGGATTGTTCGCTCGGTGAGTCAAAACGCTGTGTGTGACGAAACCTTCTTCGCGGCATCAGTGTTTAGCGTCAGGATTTTTGTAAAGACGGCGACGCTAACCGCCCGAATGTCGATGAGACATCACTGGATTTCAAAGACCGGACACACTATTTGAACACCTACCGTGCAAAAAGTAAACAAAATTTGATCAGTCAGCATAGATCGACGGCCGAGATCCTAATGGATGTGCGGTTTCGTAATTATGAGCAAGATTTAGCAGAACATCCTCTGACCAGAAATTACCGACGAGTTGAAAACCGATAGGCAGGCCTTCGTCCGACAAACCACATGGCACGCTGATCGCCGGGACGCCGGCGAGATTTGCTGAAACGGTGTAGATATCGCTTAGATACATCGCGAGCGGGTCGTCGGACCGTTCGCCGATCTTGAAGGCGACCGACGGCGATGTCGGTGTCAAAATCGCGTCGCAATTCGCAAAAGCTAATTCATAATCGCGTTTTACGAGGGCACGCACCTTTTGGGCTTTAGCGTAGTAGGCATCGTAATAACCGCTGGAGAGCACATACGTGCCGAGCATGATGCGGCGTTTGACCTCGGCTCCGAAGCCTTCTTCGCGGGTGCGAAAGTACATCTTTCGCAGTTCGTCGGACTCTTCGGCACGAAAGCCGTAGCGGACTCCGTCGTAGCGGGCCAGGTTGGACGAGGCTTCGGCAGTCGCGATGATGTAGTAAACCGCAATGCCGTATTTGGCGTATGGAAGTTCGACATCGACGATCTCAGCTCCTAGGGAGCGAAAATTCTCGATCGCGGCTTCGACCTTTTCTCTGACTTGCGTCTCAAGGCCTTCGCCAAGCAACGCACGCGGCACGCCGATCTTTTTTCCTTTTATATCAACGTCTAAACCAGCTGTGTAATCCGGCACAGGTACATCCGCCGATGTTGAATCGTGCGGATCGCGTCCTGCGACGACGCCGAGAACGTCAGCCACATCACGCGAGGTCTGTCCGAAAATACCAATATTATCGAGTGACGAAGCAAAGGCAACGAGGCCGTAACGCGAGATGCGGCCATAAGTCGGTTTGAACCCGACGATGCCGCAAAGCGACGCAGGCTGACGCACCGAACCGCCTGTTTCGCTTCCTAACGCCGCTCGAACAACGCCCGACGCGACAGCAACCGCCGATCCGCCCGAACTGCCGCCCGGAACGCGGCTCACATCCCACGGATTTTTAGCGGGGCCGAATGCTGAAGATTCGTTTGACGAGCCCATCGCAAATTCGTCCATGTTCGTCTTGCCGACGATGACCGCACCCGCCGCATTGAGTTTTGTAATTGCGGTGGCGTCGTATTGAGCTTTGTAGTTGTGCAAAATGTGCGAGCCGCAAGAAGTTCGCATCCCCTTTGTGCAGATGTTGTCTTTTACGGCAATGGCGAGGCCGTCGAGCTTGGTTTCGGGAGCAGAATCGAGTTCATGGGCACGAGCGATCGCATGTTCGCTCTCGATCGAAAGGAACGAGTTGAGTTGCGGATTGAGCTTTTCTGCAGATGTGAGAACTTTTTCAGTCTCTGAATGGATCGACATAATCTATCAATTAACTATCTTGTTTATCAACCACTTATCATCGGTCTTTACGGTTTCAACTTTAACCTCTTTCTGTTCACTCTTCGTGTCATCCCGCCAAAAAAACAAGACTTGAAGTACTGCTTTATCTTGCGATTCCAAACTGCACGATCCAATGCGAAAAGCCTTCGGGTAATTGTCCGTTGCGGTGAAATAATCCACCTCTTCTTCACTGGATGCCTTTAGGCTATTGACCAGATCCGAAGTAAGAAACATCTCGCGAGCCTTCAAATGTTCCGGCGACGGATGCATGTCGTTCCCAAAATGAAACGAGTAAAACTGCTTAACAACACTACGAGCCTCAGTACATTGCGGCTTCTCAAGGTTCGGAAGACTGCACGAGCCGATGCACAGTGCACAATGCAGAATGCATAATAGAAGAAAAAAATTGTGCATTGTGCATTTTGCGTTGTGCATTTTGCATTGACTAAAGCACTTTCGGCACTTGAAAATGTCCCGCGACCGCGGACGGAGCCTGATCGAGAGCCGCTTTTTGTCCAAGCGAGCCGCCCGGAATATCTTCACGGATCGTGAGCGTTGCTTTGCCTTCGTCGGTAAGCCCGCCGAGCATCGGCTCGATCGCGTCTGTGTCGATCTCGTTCAATTGCTCGATATATTTGACGATGTCAGCCATCTGCGGTGTGTAAAGCTCGACCTCAGCGTCCGAGATCTCAAGATGTGCCAGTTTTGCTACTTGTCTAACGTCCATATATTCTTATGCTGCTAAAGCCCCCACAGTAGTAAAGGCGGTACATTCAACGCCAGTGTATACCGCCTCACCTACTTGCGGGCATTTGCATAACCTGAAACTCGATAAATTTGACTGTTCCCTGACCAAGATGATCGTTGAGTTTGACAAGCATCTGCGGGCTGAGTTCTTCAAGGTTCCGCTGCCATGTTTTGTCTGCAACGGCAATGACGAGACGTTTATTAGAAAACTCCAAGGGTTCAGTCCGGATGCTAAGCCCTTCACCCGCACAATGTTTCCAAGCTGCAAAAGCGACTGCTTCATCCGTCTTAGCGTTCGGCTCAAGAGCCTTCAAAACCGACTGAATTGAACCAAAAAGCTGCTCCATTTGTCTTCTGCCGTCAATCAATTATCATTTTAGACGAGAATGTTCCGTTGCGGAAGTCCGCACATCAGTAAGGGAGCAACACTAATAGCAAACCTAAGAAATTATGATCGATCTTCCAAAACTGATCCTCGCCTCCGGCAGCCCTCGCAGAATAGAGATACTTGAATCTGTGGGCTGGGAGTTTACAAAACACGTTCCTGACATCGACGAAAGCGAACGCGACGGCGAATCACCCGAAGATTATGTCGTTCGCCTAGCTCGTGAAAAAGCTGAGGCTGTCGCCCTAAATTATCCGGGCGAGATCGTGCTAGGCGCCGACACAACCGTTGTGGTCGATGGTCAGATGCTCGCGAAACCGCTCGATCTCGAAGATGCTCGCCGGATGCTCCGCATGCTTTCCGGCAGTTGGCACGAAGTTTTGACCGGTATCGCGATAGTACAAACCGCCGAAACGCGATCAGGCATCCAGCGAACCCGTGTAAAATTTGCGGCGATGTCTGATGCGGAGATCAATTTTCTTGCCGAACGAGGCGACCCGCTCGACAAAGCCGGAGCTTACGCCGTTCAGGCACAGGCGGCATTATTTATCGAAGGAATTGAAGGCGATTATTGGAACGTAGTCGGATTGCCGATCAGTCTTGTTTACGAATTGACAATGAAAAAACCCGGCTGCTAAGCTGGGCGATTTAGATCAGAGCAGTTTGTCTATCGCTTTTGATATTGGGATGGTGATGTCGTATTTCGGGTCGATACCGCCGAAAGGCTCACCAACGAGCCGCCCAGCTTTGTCCAAAATAACGAAAGAAGGCACTTGCTCTACATTGAATTTTTTCAACGTTGCCGAGCCGTCCGCATCGCGAAGGACAGTGACGGAAAGTTTGCTGCTTGTCACAAACTTGCGAAGGCTGTCATTGTTCGCAAAATTCTTTGAACTGGTGCTCAAGGAGTCAACAGCAACAAAATAGACAACTACATCTCTGCCCGCATATTTTTTTGCCAGGGCATTAGTAAATTCAGCCTGCTTGTTAGAAAGCGGCAGCCAACTGGCACCTATCGCCAAAATAACCACTTTGCCCGTCTGACCCTCAACATCGACACGTGCGCCGTCAAGCGAAGTTAGGTTTGTTTGCGCCGTAGCCGTAAGACCGGCTGCAAGCGTAATAGTCAATATTATTATGAGGCCCTTGAGTGTCTTCATACATTTGTGAAACGCCGACTTGGGCGATCTCAACTCGGTTAGATGCAAATTTGAGACCAATCTACTGCTTTCGATTAAGAATGACGTTATCGATCAGCCTCACATTTCCCAGATGTACGGCGACGAGGATCAGTGTCTCTTCATCTCCAATCTTTTCAATAGGTTGCAGCGAATCACGATTCACGACAGCTACGTAATCAAGCTTTGCGAGCGGTTCAGAGGCAAGTCGATCCTTTACGATTTCAGTAAGATCCAACGCATTTCGTTCACCTTTTTTGAACGCAAGTTTGGCTTCGCGAAGAGCTTCAATGATAACTACGGCTTTTTCGCGTTCTTCATCTGTCAACTGCGAGTTTCGCGACGACATAGCAAGGCCGGACTCCTCGCGGACCGTCGGCACAACGACGATCTCGGTCTCAAATCCAAGGTCGGCCGTCAGGCGTTTGATAACAGCGATCTGCTGAGCGTCTTTTTGTCCAAAAAAAGCAAGATCGGGACGAACTGTGTTGAAAAGAATTGTCACAACAGTCGCAACGCCTCGAAAATGCCCGGGCCGCGACACGCCTTCAAGTGTTTCGGTCAGACTGTCGACATTTACGTAGGTGGAGAACCCTTCTGGATAAACCTCACTTGCGTCCGGAGCGAAAACATAATCAACATCGTAATCGGCAAGCAACGCAGCGTCGGCTGTTAAGTCGCGAGGGTATTTTTCCAGGTCCGATCGGTCATTGAACTGAGCAGGATTAACAAAAATCGAGACAACAACGATGTCGCACCTTTGACGAGCTTCTTTTACAAGCGCCAAATGGCCTTCGTGCAATGCACCCATCGTCGGCACAAAACCGACGGATTTCTCCTCACGCCGCTGCCTGCGCGAGATCGAGAACATTCGTTGTCGGCGATTGACGATCTCCATCTAGGAACCTTTCAGAGCTACCTTTGTTTCATCTGTCAATCCGTAGGACTCCTGGTCGTTTGGATATGCACCCGACCTTACATCTTTCGACCACGTTTGGATCGCATCGGTCATAACCTTTCGGAGATTTGCGTATTGGCGGACAAAACGCGGCTGGCGTCCGAACGTCATGCCGAGCAGATCGTGGAGCACAAGCACCTGAATGTCGCAGTCCAGCCCCGCACCAATACCTATTGTTGAGATCTTAAGTTCCTTTGTGATCATCGCGGCAACCTCGCGCGGAACAAGTTCGAGAACGATGGCAAACGCACCGGCGTCCTCAAGCGTCTTTGCATCTTCGATCAAGAGTTTTGCCTGTTCCGCAGTACGGCCCTGCACGCGATAGCCGCCCATCTTATACACGGATTGAGGCGTCAGGCCGATATGAGCGACCACCGGGATCTCTTCGCTGACAAGCCTCTTTACCAAATTCACTCGGTTGCGGCCGCCCTCAAGTTTTACTGCTTCGGCACCGCCGTATTTCATAAGGCGAAGCGCGTTCCTGACACTCTCGTCCTCGTTGATATGATACGTACCGAACGGCATATCGGCGATCACCATCGCACGTTCGGTTCCGCGTTTTACCGCAATGCAGGCAGACAGGATCTCTTCGATCGAAACCGGAATAGTATTGCCGTATCCGTGAATCACATTACCGATGCTGTCTCCGACGAGGACCATATCGACGCCCGCTTCGTCTACGATTCGTGCTGTCGGATAATCATAGGCCGTTAGGCAAACCAGCTTTTCACCGTTTTCCTTTGCGGCGCGTATCGCCGGCAAATAAACCTTGCCCTCTTTGTCAGGTTGGAGATATGCCATATTCCTCTAAAGTCTAGCAGATTCGCAAACAGAGCAGGAAAAGAATTCCCTGTTTGCATCCGACCATCCCCTAAAGATCGGGGTTAACCGCATTTGGGTTCCATCTTTTCACCTCGCTCGTATCGTCGCATTCTGCAAGGATCTCCACTATCTCTTTTTTAAGGACAGGATGGACAAAGTTGGGAGCGATCTCGGCAAGCGGACATAGAACGAATTTGCGCAGATGCAGCCGCGGATGCGGAAGCGTCAGGAACTCTGAATCGACCTGCTGATCGCCGAAAAACAGGATGTCGAGGTCAGCCGTGCGCGGCTTGTTCAGCGACTTGTCCCTGCGGCCGAGCAGATATTCGATCCTCAGAAGGCGGGCCATCATCTGAGTAGCGCTGACATTCTTTACGCGGATCTCGGCGACCATATTTAGAAACTTGGTGTCGCTTTCGATCTCAAGGGGCTCAGTCTCGTAGATCGCAGAGAGTTTGTGGACAACAAAACTTGCCTCCATCAAAGCCCTGATCGCAAGCGCAAGGTTCCCTGCCCGATCTCCGAGATTCGATCCCAAACCAATATATGCAGTTGTATGCTCAGTCTCCACAAGGGGTTGCTGAATAATAAATAGTTGAATCCGAAGCAGTTGTCAATTCACTCAGTCCGGCGCAGCAACAGCATCCTGTTCAGAAAATCAGGGATGGCTTACAAAAAAATTGCGTAAAGTCTAGTTACTGAGCGAGCCTGAGATGTGAGATATCTGAGTTCTGCGGAGGCACAACAGGCATATTTGGTGCTTGGGGCAGTATGTTCTGCCAGCGGGTCTTGTCGGCCAAAAGGCGTTCGATGTCTGCGACCTGTAGTGGTTTCGAGAACAGATAACCTTGCCCGTATTCACATCCCAAAATACGCAATTGATGAAACTGATGGATGCTCTCGATACCTTCGGCGACGACTCTTAGCTTTAGCGCCTTTGCAAGTGCAATAACTGTGCGGACGATCTCGCCGTTTTCTGTATTCTCTTCCATCGCGCTGACGAACGAGCGGTCGACCTTGAGCAGATCGATCGGAAAACGATGCAGATAACTAAGGCTGGAATAACCCGTACCGAAATCATCGATGCTGATCTGAACGCCGGTCTCTTTGATCTGTCTGAGCATCAAAATGGCCGTTTCTGCGTTTTCCATGACGGCACTTTCCGTAAGTTCAAGCTTAAGGTTGCCGGGAGCAATTCCGGACTCAGAGATAACTGTCTTGATCTGCTCAACAAGGGCCGGATGTCCAAAATGTTTGCCGGAAAGATTCACCGCGATACTTAACGGCTTGCCCGTCGATGAATTTTTCTGCCATTTCACCACTTGTGTGCACGCCGCGTGCAGGATCTGAACCGTCATCGGAATAATGAGCCCTGTGCTTTCGCTGATCGGTATGAATTCGTTCGGAGGAACAAGTCCGCGCTGCGGATGATTCCATCGAACAAGAGCTTCAAAACCTGTAAGAGAGGCGTCATCGAGACTTATTATCGGCTGATAATAAAGCTCAAACTCATTTCGCTCGATGGCAAAACGCAGATCAGTTTCGAGTTGCAGACGCGTGACCGCCCTGATATGCATCTTCTGGTCAAAGATAACGTAATTTTCTTCGTTGTCCTTGGCATAATACATTGCGATGTCTGCATCGCGCAAAATGTCTTCGGCTTCCGGATATTTTGAGTTTCCATAGGCGATGCCGATCTTTGCGCTTGTGAAAACCTGACGAGCATCAAGCGTGTACGGTTCCGCAAGCCGCTTTGCCAGGCGATCCGCAAAACCCGTTGCTTCCTCTTTACTCAAAAGATCCGTAAGAATTATGCCGAATTTATCTCCGCCAAAACGGCCGACCATGTCGTCTTCTCGAACCATACTTGACAACCGTTTTCCAACCTTCTTAATAAGACGGTCTCCTAATGAATGGCCGAGGCTGTCGTTGATCGTCTTAAAGTTCTTGAGATCCAAAAACAGCACCGCGAAATTGCTTTCGGAATTTTCTCGGGTGATCTGGAGGAGATCTTTCAAAGTATCGATGAAATAATTACGATTCGGAAGGCCAGTCAGCGCATCATGATAAGCTGCATGACGGAAGTTTTCGTGGCTTTCCTGCAGAGCTCCACTGCTTCGCTCAAGCTCGGCGACGTAGTGGCGAAGTTCGCCGACATGTTTCTCCGCCTCCTCTGCCCGCTCGCGTTCAGACTCTTTTGCTTTCTCCACTGTCTTTCTTACATCCTCAACAAATCGACGGAAAGTGAGATAGATAATACCGAAGAATGCGACGACGGCGGCGAAAAGAAAAATATTGACCTGTTCGAGTGCCTTAAAGACAATGCCAGCAACGATGCCGCCCGTGAGGTACATTATCAGGGCGTCGATACAATTCTCTGTCCAAACTTCCCAGAACGAACGGTCGTTTTTCAGGGCTGACAATACCGCAACCAGGAGCGAATTGACCACGAAAAGCGACAACGACATTAGCCCGATCAGCCACACAAAGCTTGTAAAATCGCCGCGTTGCAGAATAAGACCGGTCGGGCCAAAGACCAATGCAACCGCTTTTGAGGCTGCAAATACAGAAATTGCAGCAATAAGTACGTTTCCAACTATCGTCCTCGGTTTGATCGAAACGCCTTTGCGCAAGAGATTTATCGAAGCAAAGGCTGTCTCGATAACCGCTATAATTAGCGAGATCTCGCCTCCGTAGAGCAGCATTGACAGAATGATCAACCCGTCCGAGATAGTCAGGTGCAGATTGACTCGCGGAAGCTGTATTCGCAGATAGCAGCTGCAGAAAACTGTGAGAATACCGAGGGTAATTACACCAGCATCCACACGCTCGGCAGATAGTCCGGTTACGGCCCAGCCTACCGCCGCGATCGCACACAGCGAGCACAATAGCAAGAATAGGTTTATCTTGTTGTCCTTGGATATCATCCGGTCGGGTTTAGATGTAAAAAACGTAAAAAAATATCGCGAAGAAGGTCGAGGGTTGGGTCGGAGCGAGAGATAGCCGCTTGATCGGCTATAAATATTATCGGCTAAAGTTTGTTTTTTTTCAACATAAATCTTTTTCGTCACGATCAGAGTAATTTCGAACGTACGTGGCCAAAAACGGAAAAAGGCGAGAGCATTTTGCCCTCGCCTTTTTCCGCCACCTTCCCTCTCAGGTCACCACCCCAAAAGGGAACCTTAAAATCACTTACCAGCTGCTATCGCCGACGAGTATCCCGTCACCAACAAGTATTCCGTCACCGACGAGGATGCCGTCGCTGACCAGAATGCCGTTGGCGAAGGCCATATAATCCGTCATCTGGGATGAGTTGCCAAACAAGAGGTTTGATCCGCCAATCGACGTTCCGCGGGCAATGACCTGATAACCGTTCGGAGCCGCACCGTCACCGAGAATTGCGCCGTCGCCAACAAGGATACCGTCGCCGACGAGTATGCCATCACCAACCAGTATCCCGTCACCAACAAGTATTCCGTCACCTACCAGAATGCCGTCGCCGACCAGAATGCCCTGCCCATAAATGCCCTGATACTTCATGATCAGGTTTGTACCCGTCATAGTTCCGTAGCTCGGCAAAATGCCGCCGGCCCACTGGAATCGCGTTCCCGCGATCGACGAGACATGCGTCGGGACCGTATTCGTTGTAAGCAGATTTGTACCCACTGCCGGAGCGGTTCCCAGATCCTGACGGATCAGCTTTGCAATTCTTACCGCGCCTTCGACATTGACTTCTCCTGCTCCCTGTTCGAGCACGTTAAATTCACCGATCTGCTGTGCGGTATATTCAAGCAGCATTTTCACCATGTTTGGCGTCAGTTTTGGGTTGATCTGCAAAAGCAGGGCCGCCGTTCCGGAGACTACCGGAGCAGCCATCGAAGTTCCCGACATCTGCATAAGCGTCGAGTCATCGGCGCCGCCATTGGTGACTTTCAATTCCGGATGACTACGGAGGATATCGCAGTTCTTGCCGACCGCAGACACGATCTTATTGCCTGGGGCAATAATGTCCGGTTTCATCAGATGGTCGTATTTCTTGTTGCCATCTGCATCTGTGTAGAACGATCGTGTCGGACCGCGTGAGCTGAATGAAGTAACAGCGTCATCGTTTCGCGGATCGGTTTGAAATGTATTAGCCGCTCCAACGGTAATAACCGACGGCTCATTGCCAGGCGAGTGGATCGCTCCGTACATTTTCTCTCCGGCATCGTTTTTTCCATTATTGCCGGCAGCGGCAACAACGACGATCCCGGCATCCACCAACTTTCTGGCCGCACGGCAAAGAGGATCGTTTCGATATGATTCGATCGCCGGCGTTCCAAGACTCATGTTAACTACTTTTATGTTTAGGCCGGCGCGGTTTGTATAGATCCACTCGATTCCTTGTATAAGTCCTGCAGTTGTTCCTAATCCCCGTTCGTCGAGCACGCGAACATTGATGATCTTAGCGTTCGGCGCCATGTTGCGGTAAGAACTGAATTCGTTGGCCCGGCCGCTGCTTCCGGCAACGATGCCGGCCACGTGCGATCCGTGCCCATAAGGGTCATTGTTTACGTCGTTTGAGTTACCGGCAAAATTCGCGCTCTTGATAACACGGTCAATTCCGGCTGCATCCATGAACATGTGATGCTGCTTGTAAACACCCGAATCCATCACTGCAACTCCGACGTTTGTACCGTCGAGCTGATAGGACGTCTGGAGAACACCGCCGAGGATCGTTGTGACATTGGTTGTCTGTGTGCGAACCAGGGAAGTTCCTGTCGTGGTCTCAATATGTCCAAGTGATTCAAGTTGCTTGTCGAGCGAGAGATGTTTGGCCGATGAAACAGCGGCGACCTCTTCCGCGACGCGAACCGGCAGCTCAATGACAAGCATATTCAGTGAAGCAGCTCTATCACTGATCAAAACGCCGTTGCGTTTGAGGACTGAAAGAAGCTCGGTGTTATTGATATCATCCGATTGGAGAATGACCTTAACGGTCTTATTCTCGCCTGCGGAAACCATCGCCCGCAGATCCGGCGAAAGTTTGTCGCCGACAAAGCCGTCGCCGCTGTCCTTCACGATATCTATGCGTTGAAAACGCGCATTCAGACGACTATCTCCGGCTATCTGCCGTTCAAAGCTCTTAGAATCCGACGCACTCAGTATCTGAATCCGGCCCTGCGAAAGAGCTTCGTAGAGAGTGCCCGCAACGTGTGCGCCGAGAACAGGTGTTTCGGACGAAAAACTTGCTATATCGTCGAGATAGATCGCTTTCTTGTCTTTTGAAGCTTCGACATATTTGACGATGCCGTTCAGCACGAAGTCTATCTCCGCCTGGCTTTTGCCGGACGAGAAAAGTGCGTTCCAGTTTATGCGGAACAGCTTTTTGCCCTTCGGATTTTCCGCAAGGCGTGCTGCCACATTTTGGAGAACCATATCGCGTGCATATCCCTGATTATCGATCAGGACAGGGTTTTTCGAAGCATTGGACGAGAGGATCCGTGCGATCGCCTGCGACTCCACTAAATAGCTGTTTCCGATATCGTATCCGGACGAGATCTCGATCAAGTATTCCGCGTAGGATGACGTCACTGTTTCGACGGCCGCCGACTTAGCCGCATCAGTCCTTACTGTTTGCTGACCGAATGTCAACGTTGGGAAAAGTAATGTCGCTGCCACGAGCGATGTCATCACTTTACTGCGTTGTTCGTTTCTCATAGATTCTATGTTCCTAATAGCAAGTTCAATATTCGGGCGGCAGTCTCCGCCGCGATCATACTTGGCAAAGGCCGTGCCACATGACTGAAAAGATGATTCAGCCTGTGTTTACAGGGTTTTCATGAGAAGTGCCGGGTGGCAAATAAAGATGGACGTGAATATGATTCGGTCAATCTGACCGAACGAAGATGTCAAAATGAAAAAAAAGAGCGATGCAGAAAAATTCTGCATCGCCCCACTAACTACTGTCTACTATGTCTGCTATTTACTGATCCCGACCTGACTCAATGCGTACGCGTATTCAAACGCTATCTCTTTCAACCTGTCGTAACGTCCTGATGCGCCGCCATGGCCTGCCCCCATATTTGTTTTGAGCAGAATGACGCTTTCATTGGTTTTCATTTCGCGTATCTTAGCAGCGAGTTTGGCGCCTTCCCAATACGGCACCTGGCTGTCGTTAAGCGAAACCTCGATCAGCATATTTGGATAACCTTGCGCCTTGACGTTTTCATATGGCGAATACTGCACCATATAATCCCACGCTTTTTTCTCATTCGGATTGCCCCACTCGATCCATTCCGCCGTCGTAAGCGGCAGGTCGGCGTCGAGCATCGTGTTCATAACATCAACGAACGGCACCTGAGCGATCGCGGCATGGAATGTGTCGGGCGACATATTCACGACCGCTCCCATTAGCAGGCCTCCGGCTGAGCCTCCTTGTATGATCATTCTGTCGGGCGAAGTATATTTATTTGCCTCAAGCCATTTCGCGCAATCGATGAAATCATGAAATGTATTCAGCTTGGTAAACATACGACCGCCGAGCCGCCATTTCTCGCCAAGTTCACCGCCGCCGCGTGGCTGGGCAATAGCGTATATCATTCCGCGATCCACAAGGCTCATTGTCGCCACCGAAAAATACGGCGTCATCGAAACACCGTATGAACCATATCCATAAAGCAGCATCGGTGCCGAACCGTCGAGCTTAGTTCCCTTTTTCATCATAATAATGATGGGGATCCTGACGCCGTCGCGTGCATCGGCCCATACACGTTTTGTTTCGTATTGTGACTTATCGTAACCGCTGGGAATTTCCTGCTGTTTTATGAGCGTGCTCTTACGCGTTGCGAAGTCGAATTCGTAAGTCGAATTCGGAGTTATCATCGAGGCATAAGTGTATCGTACGCTCGGCGTGTCATACTCCGGGTTTCCCGAAAGGCTCATCGTATAAACACTCTCGGGCGTTTCGATCCGCTGGTCGGCACGACGCGTCTTGCGGTCCTTGACGCGAAGATATTCAAGGCCGTTCTCGACCTCGGAAACTACCGCATAGCCTTTAAAAAAGCTGACGCCATCGATCTTGACATCAGGATCATAAGGAATGAAATCTCTCCAATTCTTCTCGCCGGGATCATTTGCCGGCGCGCGAACAACCCTAAAGTTCTCGGCGTCTTTATTGGTAGTAATGTAAAACTCACCACTATCAAAAGTAACTGAATATTCATGGCCCTCGCGTCGCGGAGTGACAAGCTTCCACGTTCCGAGCGGATCGTCAGCCGCTAGATAACGATATTCACGCATCGTCTTTGCATACGAGCCGATGAACAGCATCTTGCGATCACGCGAGCGTCCGATGCCAACGCTGAAAAGCACATCATCTTCCTGAAAGAGCAGATCGTTTTTGTCAGTACCGACGGTGTGCCGCCAGAGTTTGTCCGAACGCTTTGACACCGGATCTTCCTGGGCGATAAAAAGATATTTTCCGTCATTAGACCACTCGACCGATGTCACGCGTTCGATCTTGTCGGGCAGCATTTTGCCGGTCTTGAGATCCTTGATCTGGAGCGTGTACTGGCGATAACCTGTAGTATCCGTCGCAAAAGCAAGAAAATTCCCGTCATCGCTCGGATCAAATTCGCCGATAGCAAAATACTCGTGGCCCTTTGCCATCTCATTTTGATCGAGAAGCACTTCGGCGTCTTTACCGTCCTTAGATCTGCTGCGAAGATAGGTCGAATACTGCTTGCCTTTTTCCGTCTTAGTGAAATACCAATACTCGCCAAGCTTATAAGGAACACTCGTATCGTCTTCCTTTATCCGTCCGAGCATTTCCTTATAAAGCGAATCAACGAAAGGCTGATGCTGGCCCATCAACGATTCGGTGTATTTATTATTGTCCTCAAGATACGTTCTGATGGCCGGGTCGAGCTTATCCTTATCGCCGCGCAGCCACGCGTAATTATCCGTGATCTCGTATCCATGGATCTTTAATATCTTGGGTTCCTTCTTAGCGACGGGTGGTTTCATATCTGTCTGAGCAACGATCACAATGCGGCCGATCACAATTATGATAAACAGCGAGGCAAGACTCAACAATCTTTTGACCATTCCAACTCCTTTGTGTTTACAGCAATTATTTTACAGTAGATGCCTACATTAATACGAACAGTTGTATCGAGGGGTTTCGTGACAATCAAAAGAGCATTCTGCCTGTATATATTTCTCACAGCAGAACGTGAATATTATATACTGGACATATCGTCACCTGATCGTCTTGACAATACGATAACTCGCCCAATTCACAGCCTAAGAATCTTTTATGTTCACACCAAATCTTTTGCTCCGCACCTTTATTGCGACATCGCTGTTGATCACAGTCGCAGCTATATCCGCCAACGCTAATTGGGGCAGCATTTCTGGCCTTTTTGCCGCTAATAATGCCTCGAGCGAACCGGCCAGTACTCAGATCACAACTATCGGCAATTATCCGAACACGTCCGTTGCGTTAAGTGCGGACACGACGATCACACCCGATGCGGCGCCGACAAATACGACGAGTATGAGCGCCCTAACCACGATGGGCTTTGTTGGTGAGATTACGGCTGATCCGGTGACCGGCATCGTTCGTGTGACAAATGCTCATCACGCGAATATCGCGCCCGGAACATATACGGTCACTGTCAGGGCATTTGGGCCGGGGGGAACGGCGACAACAACATTCCAGTTAACAGTGACGAACGGCACCGCCTGCAGCGGAGTGTCGGGCTTTAGCAGCGGCACAGATGTCAGCACGGGGACAGGTCCCCTTTCGGCGGCGATCGGAGATTTCAATAATGACGGCAAGCAGGACATTGCGACCGCTAACGTAGATGGAAGTACGGTTTCTGTTAGGCTGGGTAACGGCACCGGCGGTTTTAGCGGAATTATAGAAGTCTCCGTAGGAAACGCGCCGACCTCGATCGCAGTCGGTGACTGGAATGGCGACGGAAAACAGGACCTCGCGGTTCCCAGTTCCCTTTCGAACTCAGTCTCGATCCGACTCGGTGACGGATCGGGCGGCTTTACCAACGCTGCCGGCGTGAGCGTCGGCGGCTTTCCGATCTCAGCGGCATCGGATGATTTTAACAACGACGGTAAGGCGGACCTTGCGGTCGCAAACTATACTTCCTCTACGATATCGATCCGTCTGGGTGACGGGACTGGTAATTTTAGCGGTTCGACTACCATTGCCGTAAGCGGCAATCCAAGATCAATTGCCGTTGGCGATTTTAACAACGACGGTAAGCAGGACCTTGCCGCCGCGAACGACAATATTCCCGGTACGGTTTCTGTCCGTGTAGGCGACGGCCTTGGCGGCTTTAGCGGAAGTACTAACGTCAGCGTTGGGGGCCAACCGGTCTCGGTTGCCATTGGTGACTTCAACAATGACGGCAAACAAGATATTGCCGCGGCAAACTTCAAATCTGATTCCGTTTCGATCCGTTTCGGTGACGGGCTTGGCGGATTTAGCAGCACAACCGAAGTCAGTGTTGCTTTTAGTCCGAAATCAGTCGCTGTCGGTGATTTCAACAATGACGGCAAGCAGGATATTGCCACGGCAAACGACAATATTCCGGGCACTGTGTCGATCCGTCTCGGCGACGGTCTCGGCGGTTTTAGCGGCACCACAGAGGTTGACGCGGGCTCGACCCCAAACTCAGTATCGATCGGTGATTTTAATGCGGACGGCAGGCAGGATCTTGTGATCCTCAACCGCAACTCTAACGCGGCCCTTATAAGGCTGGGAACATGTTCGGCACCTACACCAACAAATACACCTACTTCAACACCTACTGCTCCTCCGGCAGTTTGCAGTTTGACAGAAGGATTCACCGACATCACGACTCTGCCTGCAAGCGGATGGGTTCAGGTCAACAACAGTCAGCCAGGTCCCGGCACATCCGGGTGGTTTCAGGGCGAATCCGGAGCGTTTCCCGCTCAATCGCCAAGCCCTGTTGCGAGCCCTACTCCATTGACCGCCGCTTATATTAGTGCCGACTTTAACAACGGCACAGGGGTATCAACTCTAAGCAACTGGCTCATCAGTCCGCCGCTGACACTACAGAACGGAGCTCAATTCACATTCTGGACGCGGACGGCAACACCGGTTCAATTCGCAGATCGTCTTCAGATTCGAATGAGCACCAATGGCGAGAGTTCGAACGTTGGAACGATTGCAGCAGATGTAGGCGATTTCACGACGCTGATGCTCGACATCAATCCAACGTACCTGACTTCCGGACTTGGCAGCTATCCGCGTGTGTGGACACAATTCACTGCGATCGTAAGCGGCCTCGGCTCACCGGTCAATGGACGGATCGCATTTCGCTATTATGTTGAGAACGGCGGGCCGAACGGCACTAACTCAGACGTCATCGGAATCGACACGGTAAGCTACATTTGCAACCCGTCAACTACGCCGACGAACACGCCGACAGCTACCGCAACAAGCACCTCAACGTTTACGCCAACGGCAACAAGAACGAACACTGCGACAGCAACGGCCACGGCGACGTTCACTCCGACAGCAACTAATACACCGACCAGCACTCCAACTATCACCGCAACAAATACACCGGCAACTACGCCGACCAATACACCGACGCCTTCTGGAGCGTCTATCGCAGGAACCGTGACTTACGCCAACGCCTCCGCCCCGCCAAAGTTCATTTCGAACGTAACGGTTACTGGAACGGGTTCGCCAAATGTGTTTACATCGACCGCCGCACCAGGAGCAACAGCTGGCCAATATTTGCTTACAGGATTTGGAGCAGGTTCATACACCGTCTCGCTTTCGAAAACGACAGGGCAAAACAGCGTAACCTCGAACGATGCCGCAAGGATCGCGCAGCATGTCGCCGGAATCAGCGTACTGACTACGGACATTCAAAAGGTCTCTGCTGATGTTAGTGGAAATGGATCTGTCTCATCAAATGACGCCGCGTTCATAGCCAGATTCGCCGCCGGGCTTGGTGCACCGATAGGCAACACAAATACGTGGCAGTTTTATCTTCCTCCGGGGCCAACATTTCCGATAGGAGCATCTCCGACGACAAGGACCTATGCTTCGGTAATCGATAATCTAACTGGAGAGGACTATGTAGGTATTCTCATCGGCGAAGTTACGGGGAACTGGACACCAAGCGCCGCAAGACAGCTTGCAGGTAAGCAATTTGCAGTTGGCAGCCCGCATATCCTTGTCGATCTTCCGACAATAGTAACGACAACTGACAATGAAGTCGTCGTTCCCGTCAGCGTGCGGGGCACAGCGAATAAGGAAATCATCTCTTACGAATTCGATCTCAGATACGACCCAGTCGTGATCCAGCCGCTCGTCGAGCCAGTCGATGTAACATCAACTGCGAGCCGCGGGCTTTCTGTTGTAACTAACATAGAAGAACCTGGTTTGCTAAGAGTCGTCGTGTACGGCGTGTATCCGCTGCAGAGCGATGGCGTGCTGCTGAATCTTAGATTCACAACCGTCGGCTCATTCGGTTCAGTGTCACCGCTTTTGTTCGATCGAATAATGTTCAACGAAGGTGAGTCAGATGTAATAACTACGGATGGCCAAGTGGAGATTTCCAACTCTGCCCAAACTCGACCGTAAGGATCAGCTTCTCACCATTTACGCCGGATCGCGTTGCGTCCAGAACTCCGGTTAATATCCTTGATCGGTGGCCGCCGAGATATCTACGCGGCCGCCGGCAGCGGTAACTCGCATCTCGCCCTCGTTGAACATTATCCGCTCGAACAAGATCGGCGAAAACGAACCCGAAGCACCAACAGAAGAGAATCTAAGATTCAAAAGCACGCCATTCTCATCGATGGGCATTGCACCGTAAACAACTACTCTCAGCAATCCCGGCTCAGTCGCATTTGTCACAACCGAAAGCCCTCGGCTGACTGTTCCGAGCAGAACAACCGGGTCCTTCTGCGGCTGAATTACTGTGGGATCATATCTGAGATCAAATTCATACGAGATAATTCCTTTTCCGGCCGCACCATCGACGATCACGGGAACAACAACCGCATTGTCCGCCCAGATAACCAATTGTGGTGCCGTGACACGTATGCCATCCGATGCAGGAGCCCGCACGTCAATAAGGGCGGTACACTCAATGTTGAATGTATCGTCCTCACTCACGGTCGGGCCTCCGCAATTTTCCGGCCTTGCGCCTGTATTGTTCCAGTTTCCGGAAACCTCGCCCATCAGCAGAGCGGAGTAGTCCTCACCAGTTATGTCACTGGTGATTGACGGGTAATCTCTGCTTGCCGGGTTAAATTTCCAAGTTGCCGTTAATCCGATTCCAGGCGGCACATACGGCGGCCCGGCGGCGAACTTTGCGATCATCCCCGCGTCGAACGACGTGATGCTGCCGTTGTTGCTGACATCAGCGACGATCAACTGGTTGCCTGCCAATTGGGGCAACGGCGGTCCGGCGGCATGCTGTGCCACTCGCGCTGCGTCGAACGAGGTTATTGCTCCGTTAATGCCGGCACTTTTACTAGGTGAAACACTGTAAGCACCCGCCCCAAAACCGCTAAGCGAATAAGTACCGCCCGGGAAAATAGTGAGAGCAGAAACCGGAGGCAATCCCGCACCGTTTATAAGCACGTTTGAGACGAAACGCGGCGTTGGAGCTCCGATCGCATTGCCATATGTAATAGTCCCGGTAATGGTAGGCGAGGTAGGCGTTGGAGCTGCAGTCGGCGTA
>CAZGSC010000032.1:0-23847 GCA_964528325.1 uncultured Chloracidobacterium sp.
CCTGCAACCTGTGCGGTTCGCAGCCAAACCTCAAGCGTGCCCGCGTCAAACGCCTCGTCGCGGAGCTTGAAAAGGAAACGCCCTAGATCCGCCAGACGATGATGACCGCCCTGACAAACGTCACAGGCTCGCACCTGCTCGATAACAAGCTCTACGATTTCCGCAACTTCGAACCAATGATAAAGGCGATCCCCGCCGGCCACGGCTCGGTGGAAAAGGAACTCGATGACGTCTTTGACCATAGCGAAGCGGCCTTAATGTCGGAACCGAGGCCGGGGACGCAGTTTTTGCCGGTTTTGCCCTCATAATCCGCGCGCTTATCTGTATCAATTCGGCTCAAAATCGTGCGTGTTTTGTCGCATGACATGAAAACACGCCCCTTTAAGCTTGATCCGACAAGCTCATTGTTGTCGCTAAGCTCTGCGCCGTTAACATCGTCTGGCAGATCAAGCATTTCTGCGCCTTTGTCGCCCCAAACCACACACCCGCACTTGACAAATCATTGCATCTGTGCAACATTAGTACGTAAAGGAGAAAATTCAGGCAATATGATCAGACACTGGACAAGATTTGCGGGCCGTCCGTACGGAAGGTTTCGGGCCGAGGAGTTTCGCGTGACTATGGCACCGAAAGGCGTGATCTATCTCAACGAAAAAGCGTGGCAGGCGCTCGACCGCCCCGAAGCCGTCGAGCTGATGTTTGACGTCAATTTACGCATAATCGGCCTCACGCCTACCGAATCGTGGCGCGAAAGCGCGTTTCCCGTCAAAAACAAATCGGGCGGTCACGGCAAAATGATCTCAGCCGCTGCCTTTTGCCAGCACTTCAGGATCAGGCCGATACAGACGGTAATGTTCAACGACGTTCACGTCGATGCCGAAGGCGTGATGTCGCTGCCGCTAAATTCCATCACCGCCGTCAGCCGCGGCGCTCGGTGAGTCGGTTGCAAATTGTGTGAAACGAATCAGGACTGTGTGCTACTTTTGAATGTCGAGGCGATATGGAGACAAAGGTTAATGAAAAAGGCCAGATAGTGATACCAGCTTCCGTTCGCCGAAAGCTCGGTATAAAGGCAGGCACGCGTATCTATGTCGAACTTGATGAGACCAACGCACGGATAATACTCACACCCGTAACCCGAGATTACATTAAGCTAATGGCTGGAAAATTTCGCGGCGCAGGCCTGCTAGAGGAACTCGAGGCTTCAAGAGCACACGATTTGGAAAGAGAAGAATTCAAGATCAAACCGTTCAAGACAAAACTCGCGGCGGATATGACAAGAGAACGTCTGAGAGATGATTACGAGATTTGAAAGTGATTGGTAGGGTCGGCTTCTGACCTGCACGAAATTATTCGGTATGTCGCCCGGCTTTTGGCTCAACCTGCAAATGGTTCCTGACCTGCAAGCTGAAAAGAAAGAATCGGACGTCCTTCAAACCATACGCCGCGTAAGATCGCTGCAGAGATCGTAATCTCGTATGACCAATTTATCTAAAGAAGTGAAGGAGTTTATCCA
This sequence comes from uncultured Chloracidobacterium sp., assembly GCA_964528325.1. Classification (GTDB taxonomy): domain Bacteria; phylum Acidobacteriota; class Blastocatellia; order Pyrinomonadales; family Pyrinomonadaceae; genus OLB17. Next base: position 1,517 of record CAZGSC010000032.1, read on the forward strand.
AAATTCAACGTGGATATTTGCTAAAACATATGCTGCGACTTGGCCTCACGAATACATCGTTCAGCAACGAGTTGATCGCATAATGTTCGACGCATTAGCGGCTCACATTGATTGCTTCGGCTACGAATCTGACTTTTATGACACAAAACAGATATATTTCGATTATGACGGGAATACGTATTGGCATATGGGAAACATAATTAACCGCTGCCCGAAAAACGAAACATATCGCTGTCGAAAAGAGCAGGGAAGATTGCCGAAGAATTTCAGCGAATAGCCGGGATTACCTTGTCGAGTTTTCACAGAACTCTGAGATCTTTCTTACACAAGACTCTAAATCTTTCTTAATTTGCTGTTCCCAAAACCTGAAAACAACGAAGCCAAGCTCATTTAGCTTCTTAGTATTCATTTTGTCTCGTTTTATAGTTCTTTCGATCTTAGGGATCCAATAATCTCGATTGGATTTGATCTTTGGCTTTTTCTTTTTCCATTCAAACCCGTGCCAAAACTCGCCATCGATAAAGATGACGAGTTTGAACCGAGTCGTTCGAATCCGAAATGCGGAAGCCCGCACGAAGTAAGGGCGTTCTTGGCATTCGACACCTCTGAAAACCTGTAGGATAATCTCTAGAAACGCAAATGTTGGACGATTATGGATTCGAGATTTACGAAGAAAACGAGTTTCCACTCGCTTATCTTTTGACGTTTCGGACTTTCGGAACCTGGTTACATGGTGATGAACGCGAGTCGGTAGGACGGGACGGAAGAAACCATTACGGCAAGCCGCGAATTCAGCCGAAACCCATACTCGAATTGGCCATGAAGAAGGAAATGAAGCAACCTCCCTTCATCCTTACAAAACCTATGCGTCGTGTTGTCGAATCGGCGTTCAAGGAAGTCTGCCAACGTCGTGGTTACGGTTTACCCGCAGTTAATGTAAGAACAAATCATGCTCACGCTGTCGTTTCTGCTCAGATGAAGCCAGAACGAATAGCAGACGCCCTGAAGGCGAACGCAACTAAAATGCTTCGCGAAGAATTGCTGATTTCTTCGGATACAAAAGTGTGGTCACGCGGGCGTAGCCGCAGATATTTATGGAAACAGAGACACGTTAGCGGAGCGATAGATTACGTGCTTTATTGCCAAAGCGATATGCCCTTCGACCTAGTTGATTAATGATCATGAACGCCCTTACTTCGTGCGGGCTTCCGCATTCGGAGCGGAACGAAATCTGAATCTGGAATTCGGTTAATAGCCTATAAGGAGAATTCCTTTTAATGGCAGCGTGATTCGACTGCTTATATACATTGTCTCAAGAAATGTGTAAATCTTTTCAAAGTCATCTCCGCCACGATAATCATTTCGAACGGCAACGACCAAATACTCAACTCCAAACATCATCGATGCCTGAAAAATGTCTTTCAAAAATTGATTGTTCGCCACTGCTCTCCCCGCCTCAACCTCAATTACGATTTTCCCATCAACCGACAGCGCATCGGCATTAAAAGACTTATCTATTTTATTATTCAGACCAAATAAAACAGGGACTTTGATTTTCTCCTCGTCCTTTTTCCCAGTTTCGACCTCAATCATTTGTTCCGATAAATCTTTCCTCAAGATTTCTAAAACTTGATTACTTGAGTGGTTTTTAGTACTTGAATTTATCCGTTCAAAATTCCTTTGAAAGCAATCAATGATTACCGCGATATTTTGAGTTACCGCAATGGATCGTGGAAAGAATTGAAATCGTAAATGATCTTTCATCTCTTGTAATTTTGTAACGTAAATTCAATTTCCTCAATCCAATGGAATAAAGTGCTTTTCGATGAATCAAACTCACTTTTTAGACCTTGTGGAATCTGATAGCAAAAACTTTTTTCAAGCTTTTCCATCGAAGATCGCAAGTCGTCAATCTCACGAAATGTTTCCGGATAATTTGGGTTACTTGCATCAATCATATTTTACGTGTCCTTTTGCATTTGTGTTACAGGATTATTAACGAGGCGATAAATTGAGTCCAAGATGTTTGCCATATACAACTTATTTTAGCGAACTATAACATAACTTTTTTGAACTTGAATATTTGACTTGGGTCAGGGATTCCGCTTTTTCACGAAATGTCACGCCAGATCGACCTCGAACTCATCGAGTGCAGGGCGATGAAGCACGGTTGTGTGTATGTTTATTACCGCTTCAAAAACTAGCGTTTTGGGCGCGGGGCGAAGGTTTTGTCGTCGATCGGTTCATTGAATTTCACAGACTTTATGGTCATGACGATGTTGCCGTTGGCGATGTTATTGTTTTCTGTTTTGAACGGAATTGTTACACCGTCGACCTCGCGGTAATCTGAATACAAAATTGTGTACGGTATCTGTTGCTCGCTGGTGCTGGCTGTGACCACGCCGTCGCGCCGCAGCAGCAAAAACGTCTTGGCCGAATAGTAATGCTTGACCTTTGTTCCTTTTTCAGGCTCAAAAGTGATGACTATCGCGTCTTCATCGCCGACCTTTGCCGTGCCGGTTATCGTGATCTTTTGGTAGTTCGCTTTCCAGTTAAGCGGAGCGTAAAAATCGGCGTTGATACGGATGTCTTCGAGGCGTTTGCCGCTGTATTTTTCGACCGGCGCGAACGAGATAATATCCTCACCTTGTGAACCGTCGAAGTATTCCCACTCGGTCGCTATCGTTTTATTGAGAGCGGTGAATATCGTTTCGGCAGCGGTTTTGTTCGGTGCTTTGGCGTAGACAGTCGACAATGCTTTGACGCCCTGGTTTTCGAAATCGACTTCGAACTGCGTAACGCTCGATGTGAGCTTTCGCAAGTTTGCTTCGCCGCCGGCGGCTTCGATGGTCTTGGCGGCAAGCTCATCGACCGTGATCTTTGGCATGTCTTCGGGCTTGGCATCACTCTTTTTGAATTCGAATTCGCCTTCGGGTTGAGTGACAACGACGCTTGTGACTTTGCCATCGGCGTCGCGTTTTGTGGTCAGCCAATAGCTGTCCGGGAGCGGCGAGAGTGAATAGTTGTCCTTCGATTTGTCACCGAGCGTGTAGGGCTGCTGACCTTCTATATTAAAGGTGACGCTTCCGTTGGTATCTTGTTTGATCTCAACCGTGCCGCCTTTCGGGCCTTTGTATTTGCCTACGAGCTCCTTTGCACCGGCGCTGTTCGGCGCGTCGATCTTGGCGAGCGTGCCGTCGGCGTTCACTCGCGGCAAAGTGTAGTTGCCATGCGGCTGCTGCAGATACATCGATGTCGCATCGCCCTGTTCCGGGCTGAATTTCACCGCAAAACCATCGGGCGCACCGAGCAGTTTGAATTGACGAGGAGCAGTTCGCTGCAAAGTGTATTGCGGCTGGCCGGGAGCGAGCAAAACGAGTTCGTCATCGACGATCTTTACTTCGAGGTCAACGTTGGCAGCCTCAAGACGATACTTGCCGGCCATCTTTTCCATCGTTTTGACCGAGAGCTTTTCATTCTCATTCGGTTTGTTTTCGCCCAGCAGATTTTGCCAAACGATCGGCATCAGCTCGCCGCCAAGGCTCGACGCCGAGACGTTTGTGAGCAGGACAAAACCGATCTTCTTTTCCGGGATCATCGCGACCATCGAGTTAAATCCGTCAATGTTGCCGCCGTGCTGGACGACCTTGAGGCCGTTCCAATTTTGCAGGAACCAGCCGAAGCCGTAGCTCGCTGTTCCCGCGATCTTCATTTGCGGCTTGAGCCATTCGTCGTAGCTTTTTTCCGTGACAAGGCGTTTGCCGTCTACCGAACCGCTGTTCAAAACGAACCGCACCCATTGCGCCATATCACGCGCGGTCGAATTGATCGAACCCGCCGGAGCGATCTCATCAAGGTCGCGGAACGGCAGTTTTCGAGTTTCCTTTGTGTCAAAATTGTAGCTGTAGCCGAACGAATGATCTGCCGCTTTTTCCATTTGCTTCATCGACATCGTGCTGTTTGTCATACCGAGCGGTTTGAAGATGCGTTCGACGATCAGCTTGTCGAAGGGCCGCTTTTGCACCTTTGAAGCGATCTCACCGGCAGCGGTGAACATGATGTTTTGATACTGGAATTTTTCGCGAAGCTTTGCCGTCGGTTTTGCTTGCGCAGTGACCTCGATCAACTCGGCACGGTTGAGTTTGCCGGAGATCATTGCAAGATCGGTGCGATTTAGGCCTGAGGAATGGCACATCAGGTCGCGGATCTGGATGTTTTTGTCTGTTTCGGCGTCGTACATTTTGAAGTAGGGCAGATACTTCTTTGGCGAATCATCGATCGACAGTTTGCCTTCGTCCTGCGACATCAAAACTGTCAACGCCGTGAACGCCTTGGTCGCTGAACCGATCGCGAACTGTGTATCAGGCGTAACGGCGATCTTGTTCTCAAAATCCTTGTAGCCGAGTCCTTTCATATAGATGATCTGGTCGTCTTTGACGATGGCGAGCGAGATGCCCGGAATGCCAAGCTCCTTTCGTCTTGCCTCGGCTTTGTCTTCGATGGCCTGAAGCTGTTTTGAGTAATCAGCCGCTGCAGCCGCCTGCTGCGTCGCCTGTGCATAGCCGATCTGCGGCAAGGTGGTCGTGATGATCGAAAATAGTAATAAGAAAGAGAGAAAGGCTTTAGTTATAGATCTGTTCATATAGTGCTCCGCTGAGTGCGTCTGCGGTTTTTACGGCTTTGCACATAAAAAAGTTCAGTTTGTGATCGACGAATTCCGCTTTTACAATCTATCAGTGAATATTTATGAGCACTGATGAACTGCAAACCGATCTGACGTTTACGGCGCAGATCGATCTTTATTACGATCTTTATGTTTCTAAAAATCTAACAAAACCTGCGCCGCTGTTGATCGCCGTTCACGGTTACGGAGCCCACAAGCGTTACATGATGCGCGAGGCTAGCAATATCGCACCTGAAGGCGTTGTCGTTGCATCCATCCAAGCGCCGCATCCGCATTATCGGGCATTGCCGGACGGCGGATACAGGATCGGTTATGGATGGCTATCGGACGAGAAACCGGAACAGCATGTCACGCTGCATCATAAGTTTGTGCTCGACTTGATAGAAAAACTCGATGGCGACGGACTGATCGACCGTGCAAAGATATTTATGTACGGATTTTCGCAAGCGTGCGCTTTGAATTTTCGTTTTGCGTTTACTTACCCGCAATTGCTGGCCGGTGTGATCGGTGTCTGCGGCGGTATTCCGGGCGATCTCGATAAGAATCAGATATACAAACCTTTTTCGGCTGAGACATTTTATCTTTACGGCGACGATGACGAATTTTACACGCAGGAACAATTTGCAGCTTTCAATGAAAAGCTGGCCGCAACGCTGCCTAATTATCGTTCAAAACACTACTCGGCAAAGCACGAGATTACGGACGAGATGCGCTTTGATATATCTAAATGGTTGAAGCTTTTTATTTAACGGTTAGTTTTTGAACCTCGACGAGATCCTCTAGCTCGGCCGGCACAACAATATGCCTCACTCCGCCTTCCAGAATTTCCATCTTAAAGACATCAGCACGGGTTTTTGAAACCAACGAGCGTGGGCCGTATATTGTGAAGGTTGCTGTCTTATCTGGTATTCCTGGGACAGGAATCGTGAAGCTACGCTCGATGCGTTTTTCGCCGATCTTGAAGACCACGTCTACAAACGTATTTAGAACAGCGGCCTTTGGATTTGGAGCGCCGACCGGCACTTGTTTAGCGGTGAACTCATCTTTTTTACCGTTCAGGCTGATCTTGTCGGTCTGGACGTATTCGAGCATGCGGACGATGCTTGCGGGGCCGCGAACTTTAACGCTTGGCGGCAACACGGTGGTGCTATAAACCTCGTAACCCGAAGCAGGTTCTCCGATAGTTATCGTCTTTACTTCCAGATCTTTTTCTTCCACGGCTTCGAGATTGACAGCGATGCGGCTGGGAGCGACCTCGACCAATTTGACGCCTTGCGGCAGGGGAACAAAGACACTATCGGGTGATAGCAAAATAACGCGGTCGCCCGAAGCGACCTCGGTCAGGTCGAGCGAAGCGAATAGATCGCTGCGGTTGATCTGCTCGATCTTGCGTTTGTCGCCGCTGACCTCGACCTCGACCTCCTGCAGCGGTTCGTTAACGATCTGCGCACTGCTGGAAATGCTCAAATTAAGCGGAATGGTAAAGCGTTTTGTCGTTGGTGTGCTCAAACCGGTCACGCCGAACCAAAGAGCGAGCGTGATGACCAACGCGATCAGCTTAAGGCCCCAATCTTCGAGAAAGACCTTTCGTATCAAGTGTTTTGCAAAGAGAGCTACAGCCATCAGAAGAAATTTACCACAGAGCACACAGAGAGCACAGAGTGAATCAGACGATCTCTGTGTTCTCTGTGCGTTCTGTGGTGAATCTTTTGTCCGATCGCGGTTCGATCAGCGGAATTTCCATAGCGTCGAGCAGCAATTTACGAAGGTGTGTCGTGTCGAGATTGCGTCTTACTTCACCCGCTTCGACGTAAGTTATCAGGCCGGTTTCTTCCGAAACGACGAGCGAGACAGCGTCCGAACCTTCGGTGATGCCGATCGCGGCGCGGTGACGCGTGCCGAGTTCGCGCGAGATCTCAGGATTTTTTGTCAACGGTAAGAAAACCGAGGCGGCAGCAATACGCTCGTTTTGGATGACGACCGCTCCGTCGTGAAGCGGCGAAGAAGGATTAAAGATCGAAACAAGCAGGTCGTAGCTGATCTTTGCATCGACCTGCACGCCGGCATCGATAAAATTGCGCAGGCCTATGTTTCGCTCGATCACGATCAAGGCTCCTGTCTTCTCCGACGCAAGCGTCGTCATCGCAAGCACGATCTCGTCGTAAACACTGCCGCCAAATTGTCCTCGTTGCCGTTTCAATATCGGAAACCGAAACCGATTAGCGAAATAAATAAGAGCTTGCCTGATCTCTGACTGAAAAAGCACGATGATCGCAATGCCGATGAAACCGACCGCATATCGCAGCACAAACTCTAACGTCGAAAGGTCTTGGGCGACAGCCAACCAGTACAGAAGCGCGAGGATCACCATGCCAACGACGGTAGGCACTGCGCGCGTTCCGCGCAGAAGTTTTAGAATGACATAGACGATAATAAAAACGAGCGCAATATCCAGCACGTTGCGCAGTGTATTCATCGTTGGAATGTAATTCGTGACGTCCATCTCTCCGGCTCAGGCGTGCGTAAACTTGTCATTCTACGGCGACCATCGCCATAAGAATAACACAGCAGTCCAAAGGAATTTAGCTCTGGGCAGCCTATCAGGCCTCGAAAGGAATTTCGCCGTGCTGGAAGACGCCAAGCTCGTTGCTTGATACACGTTCGAGCAGTTTTTCGTCGTCGAACATTTTGACGAGTCCGTTGACCGTGGCGTAACGCGGCTCGTCGGGAATGGTGATCGGTAAGTTGATCGATCCTCGCATATATCGGTCTATGCCTTCGAGCAGGGCTCCGCCGCCGGTAAGTATGACTCCGCGGTCGTAAATATCAGCAGCGACCTCGGGGCGAAGTTCGGTGAGCGTGTCTTTAACACGAAGAGCTATGCGACGGACGACGCTCTCAACTATGGGATAAACTTCGCCCAATGTAATATCGACAGCTCCCGGACTACCGGTCTGAATATCGCGTCCGCGAATTGTGATCGATTTGGAAATATCATCAGGAAGAAATGTCGATGAGAAAGTCGTTTTTAGCAGCTCGGTTGTTTCAAAACCGACCTGCAGTCCGCGATGACGGCGGAGATGCGTTGCGAGGTTTTCGTTAATTTCATTACTGCCGAGCCGATCGGATGTCGAATGGACAATTGAGCCTTTTGCGACGATCGCAATATTGGTCGTGCCCGCGCCGATGTCAACAATTGCCGAAGCACGCTTGTCTGTCGGCAGGACGCCGGCACCAAATGCGGCGGCCAAGCCTTCTTCCATCATAAAGACCTTGCCGATATGAGCATCTTCAGCAGCGTTAAAGAGCGCGCGTTGTTCGACGTGGGTTACGTCGGAGGTCATGCTCATTACCGCTTGAACGGAAATGCTCGATCCGCCAGTCTTTGCTTTTTTGACAAAATGAGCGAGCATTTTTTTTGTTCGCTCAAAATCACCGACCACGCCGCCGCTTAGCGGAGCCACAACGATAAGGTCACGGCCTTCACGGCCGCGAAGCTCAGCAGCTTCAGAGCCGTACGCGACTATTTCGTCTTTTTGTTCGTTGATCGCTACCAGAGAAGGCTCGTCGAGAACGACACCACGGCCCTTTACCGCTATGATCGTGCTCGCCGTGCCGAGGTCGATAGCCATCGAATCGGTAACCAATTTTCTTAATGAGGAGATCTTCAGCATACAGACTTATTTACCGCAATGTTTGATTATATGTCTATTTGTAGAAAGTTTCCCTAAAGGTCAGTCCCATTTTACTTCAAAAAGCTCTACGGGTTGCAAGCGATTTTTTACGACGAGCTGTTCGCGTTTTGTCATCGGGAATAATGCGCCCGCAGCCTGGGCTGTTGCCTCGCTAACTAGAACCTGTCCGCCGGCCGCATTTGACTGAAGACGTGAAGCGAGATTAACTGTGTCGCCGATCGCTGTGTATTCCGAACGCTGTTCGGAACCGATGTATCCGATAGTGGCTTCGCCGGTATGAAGGCCGATGCCAACCGCGATCTGCGAAAATCCGAGATCGATCAACTCCGTGTTTAAGGTTATAAGTCTTTTTTGCATCGCTGCGGCAGCTTTTAGAGCATTTCTCGCGTCCTCAGGCGTTGCCGTTGGCGCGCCGAACAACGCCATTAATTCGTCACCGATATATTTATCAAGCGTTCCGCCGTGCGCAAAAATTATTTCCGTCATAGCGGAAAAGTAATGATTTAACAAACCGACCACTTTTTCCGGATTCTCATTTTCAGAAAACGCCGTGAATCCGCGAATATCAGCAAAGAGGACGGTAATCGTCTGATTGGCACCGCCGAGACGGAATGAATCGGGATTTTCGAGAAGCTGCTTTACGACATACTCCGGCATGAAGCGGCTGTAATTGGCACGTGCGACCTCTTCACGGGCAAGACGTTTGTGAGCTTTTACGGTTTCGACCGTAACGGCTGTTTGAGCCGCGACGGCGCTGATCAACTCCAAATGGTCAGGCGAAAACGCGGCAAACGGGTCAAGTCTGTCTGCGTACAAGACGCCATGAACGCTCGACTGGGTAATCAGCGGTGCGCAGATGGTTGAGCGAACGCCCTGAGCGACGATCGATTCCGCACCTTGAAACTGCTCATCGGTCTTTGCATCCTGGGACAGGATCGCAACGCGGTCCCGCATGACCTTTTGCGTGATCGTCCGGCTGACGGTCAGCTTATCGGTCAATTTTTTTATGCTTTCTTCCCGTGTTTTGGCGCCGATCTGATAAAGGCTGAGCTCGAGCGCAGTTGACTTATCGTTCTCGTCTGTCAGCAGTGCAACCACACGATCGGCTGGTGTCCCGCGAAAAATAAGGTCGGTCGCTCTTTCAAAAATCTCGGTAAGATCAAAGACCGTGCCGAGAGTTTTGCTCATTTCAAAGAGGAGCCCGAGTATCTTTGCTTTCCGCCGAAGATCCTTGATCTCCTCAGGCGTAGCAATGGCCGTCTCAAGCGTCAGGCTCGAACGCCTGCCGATAATGTCATTCACGGATATCTGAACTTGAGTATGGCCGAGCGGGGCATCATCGTAGTTAATGGTCTGAGGCGTTTCTGCCTCGGCGTCTCGCTCTGAGACAACTGCCAATTGCGGAACCGGATCATTGGCCGCAATAGCGACCGGCTCCGGCGGCGCCGGGAGAAATCGCAGGCTGCTTTCCCCTATAGTTATTACGTCATCAGCCTCAAGCGGGCACTGGATCTGAATATTTCCATTTACAAAAACGTGATTGACGCTGCGGATAAGCTGGCCGTTTTCGAGGTGGCCGTCGATGATCTTAAATGCTTTGCCGTCACCGAAAATAAAGGCGTGCTTTCGCGACACACGGCGATCGTCGAGGACGATGTCATTCTCCCTCGCTCGTCCGATAGAATAGGTCGTCGCGTGGACAAGCCTCATTTCCCACGTTCTGCCGGTCGGCTCTGTGATTTTTAGTATTGCGTCCAAGGTAATCGTAATTGTAATTGTTTAACCGTAAATGGTAAATTGGGCGAGTTCCACTTTCAAGTTTTTATGATCTATTTTGACAACAATGCAACTACGAAAGTCGTGCCTGAGGTATTTGATGCGATGGTGCCGTTTCTTGGTTCGTCGTATGCAAATCCGTCGTCCGGGCATTCTTTTGGACGCGAATCACGCGAACTCGTTGAAAGAGCCCGGCAAAGCGTCGCCGATCTGCTCGGCGCGCGTTATTCGAAAGAGATAGTTTTCACATCGTGCGGAACCGAGAGCGATAATTGGGCAATTATCGGAGCTCTTAAGGCCAATCTCGAAAAAGATCACATCATAACGACCCGTGTTGAACATGAAGCCGTCCGAAAAGTATGTCAAAACCTCGACGGCTCATCATATCGCGTAACCTGGCTCGACGTTGATGAAGATGGAAACCTGGATCTCGATTCGTTGCGTTCAGCTCTCGACGAAAAGACAGCGGTCGTGTCGGTAATGCTTGCAAACAACGAAACGGGCATCCTATTTCCGGTCAAAGAGATCGGCGAGATCATTAAAGAAAGATCGAATGCTCTGTTTCACGTTGATGGTGTGAATGCTGTTGGAAAAATCCCAATTGCTCTGAAAGATACAAAGATCGACCTGTTTTCAGCAGCCGCGCACAAATTCTATGGCCCGAAAGGCATCGGTGCGTTGTATATCCGCGACGGAGTCGAATTGCCGTCATTTTTTATCGGCGGCGGACAGGAAAGCGGCCGGCGTGCCGGCACTCCTGCAACACACCAGATCGCCGGCATGGGTGCGGCTGCAGAATTTGTAAAAGATATGTCGCCGATGGAAAAGGTCAGAGAATTGCGCGACCGGTTGGAGGTTGGAATCCTGGAGAAGATACCAAATTCACGTCTTAATGGAACGAGTGATACTACAAAACGCCTTCCAAACACGTCGAATATTTCGTTCGAAAACACGAACGGCGAAATGATCATGCACAAGCTCGACGAACTGTGCATATACGTTTCGACCGGATCGGCCTGCCACTCACAAGATCACTCCGCATCGTCTGTCCTTCAGGCGATGAATGTTCCGTATTCCTATGCAATGGGCTCGATCCGATTTTCGCTTGGGCGTTTCAATACTGAAGATGAAGTCGATAACGTGCTCGACGCTTTACCGGGCATCGTAATGGAACTAAGAGCATTAGCTGACTAGTGTCGATCAAGCAGCCTTTTCGATCCCGTATCTTGATAATTTTAAGTAGAGGCCGCGGCGGGTGAGGCCAAGTTCGTTGGCTACGCGAGAAATATTCCAACGGTGGCGAGTGAGTGAAGTGCGAATAAGCTGCATTTCGAGTTCGGAGACAGCTTCTTCGAGCGTGCTTCCCTCAGGGATGTTTGTAAAAGGAGAAATGACGCCGTCATACGATGCGATCGGCTTAACATTCGAGCCGGTGTCGAAAGGAGTTAATGGCTGCGCGCTGCGCTTTAGTTCAGGCGAGAGGTGATCGGGCGTGATGACCTCATTGTCGACCGCACGGGCAATGATACGCTGTATCTCGTTGCAAAGCTGCCGGACATTTCCCTGCCAGTTACATACCATCATCAGGTCGATCGTCTGCGGAGTAAACGTAACGTTCTGCTTTGCGAACCGGGATGAGTAATGGTTGACGTAGTAATTTACGATCGGCGGGATCTCGGATCGGCGCTCGCGAAGCGGCGGAACGCGCAGCCGAATTACATTTAGGCGGTAATAAAGGTCCTCGCGAAATGTACCGTCTGCGACCTTTTCCTCGAGAGGCATATTCGTTGCGGCAATGATGCGGACATCAACCTTCAACGGCTTCTTGTCGCCGAGCGGTTGTATCTCGCCTTCCTGCAAAAATCGCAGCAGTTTTGGCTGGACATCGATCGGCAGATCACCAACCTCGTCTAGGAAAAGTGTTCCTCCGTCAGCAGTGCGGATCACGCCGGGCGAATCTTCGACAGCTCCGGTGAACGCTCCCTTTTTGTAACCAAAAAGATGGCCTTCGGCCAATTCCTTTGGAACGGCGGTGCAGTTGAATGGCACAAAGATCTTGTCCTTGCGGTTCGAAAGCGTGTGGATCGCACGCGAGACAAGTTCCTTACCGGTTCCCGATTCACCAGTTACGAGAACGGTAACATCGGATGAGCGGATCTTATAAACCTCTTCGACAAGTGCCGTCATTGCCGGAGACGAATGAATAAAACCCGGCATTAGACTGTTGGACGTATATGGAGAAGATTCGTGCTCGGTCGGTGCCGATTTATCTTTTTCGCGAAGAGCGATCACGTCCATTCCCAGTTCGACTACGCGAAGCAGTGGAGCAAGCGTGCTGCCATCACTAAGAACAGCACCCGAAGCTGGGCTGATAAGCAAAAAAGCCGGCGCAGCGGCAGAGCCGTGGAGCGAAAAGACCGCAATATTTTTTGTACGGACAAAAGTCTTCTCATCACCTTTGACACGGGCATCGTCAAATTTTTTTATAAGATCATTGCTTTCCTGGGGTGAATAGCCGTGAGTGATGAACGGATACAGCCGTTGTTGATCGTTGAATTGTGCGATCGCTATCTTGCTAGCGTTGCTGTCTTGCTGGAGAACAGCGACTAGCTCTCGAAACATCAATTCGCGTGAGGCAGTGGCTTCGGCTAAACGCACCGTTAAGAGCTGTGAAACAACTGAATTTGACCGCTTTTCCTGCGTAGGATTTCCGGTTGATAAAGAATTCTTTTCTACTCTTGCGAGTTCCTTGCCGGTTCGGGTGATATAGGACTTGATCCCAAGTTTTTTAAAAATATCCAAGGCCGAATTTAGATGGCGTTTTGCCCGAATAGAATTTCTGGCATCGAGGTGAGTTCCAAGCAAAAAATGGAGGATGCCGGTGTGATACAGATCTTCGGCCGCTTCGAAAATGGTCAATCCTCGACTGAAATGATGAATTGCCATTTCGGTATCCTCTTCCGCAATGGCCGCAAGCCCTCTGATCCGTTGTATGTTGCCGAGGACAAAAAAATCTGTTGGAGTATCGCCTTCCTCCATCGCGGCCAGAGCATTTTCACATTCTTCGAGACCGCCCTGGTTAAGGTAGCTTTCAGCAAGGATCAGGCGGGCCATATCCGCATATGCTTTAGTCCCAAGTTCGATCGAAAAATCGACAGTTTCACGAGCTTTTTCGATCGCTTTCTTGAACCTGCCTTGCGCGAGATAGCATCGCGCCAGGCTGCGCATCGGCTGAACCGTGTACCACGCATGCTTGCGCTGTTTGGCAAATTCAATTGCTTTGTGCAGCCATTTTTCAGCTTCAGCGAGATCTTCGCGGAGGATGTTCAACTCGCCCAGCGAATCATAGATACCGGCGACATGAACATAATTCTCCCGCTCGGCTATCTCGAGAGCCCGGGTGATCATCGACTCAGCTTTTTCCCATTCGCCGATCAGGACGAGGTTCATGCCCATATTGTTATAGGCGATGACGCTGTTCAGCGCGTGGTCGGTCTGGTTGAAGAACTCGATGGATTTTTCCAGACACGCAATACCATCCTGCGGCCGGCGAAGGAACCAATAGGCCCCGGACATATCAGTGTAGAGTTTGCCGAGCATGAAAGGAGCAGAATTTTCGCCGATGATATTGATCCCAAGCTCAAAATTCTCGAGTGATCTCTCGCTGTTCCCTTCCTGGTGGTAACTGTTGGCGATCTCGCGATAAGATTCTGCCATGCCGAGCCAATCGCCTGTGTCGCGGAAATGATCGAGAGCTTTGTGAGCGTAATCCCGACAGATCGGATACTCACTCAATTTGCGGTAAACACGTGCCAGCGCGGTCTCGATGCTGCCCGAAAGATGCCAGAGTTCGTTTTCGTCTGATTTTTGGCGGTTTTCTTTGAGAAGTGTGATCGCTTTTGGCTGATCGCCTGTGTTGCTGTATGCGATCGCAACTTGCGTCGTGACCCTTACCTGGGTTTCGGCGCTAAGCTGTGAAAGATTCTTGTCCTCGGCGAACGGCTTTATCGTCTCCAGCGATTCGTTATAACGCCCGATGGTCTCAAGCGTAAAAGACAACAGGCGTTTCAGGTTTGCGAGATTGTCCGGCGTATTGGCGTAGTCGTCAATGGTTTTGACCAGTATTTTTTCTGCCTCGCCTGATTGGCCCTCGCGCAGCTTTTGACCGACACTTCGAAATACTGCGTCGATGCTTTCTAACGAGATCGCTCGAGCAACCCCTGCCGAACCGCGCGGATGCCGAGACAACGACGAAGTTGTGGTTACGTCTTTTTTCATTTACTGTGCGAAAGACAAAACGACGAATTGAAGCCGGGTTTCAATTCCCGTCACGTAACAATCAATAAAATTGCATACTAAGTAAACAGCGCAGTTGAAATCTAACAAAAAAATGCTGTGTCGTCCACCTTTTTTTAATACCGCCGGTTTTAGCCTTGAAAACGAATCATTAATAGAATGCATCAAATGCACTGGTCCGTAAGTGCGGGATAATTCCAAATATGGCAAAATTTGAAAGCCAAAAGCCGGTTTTTTTTGATGACAAAGGGCATCGCGGCCGTTTTACATCATATTTAGGCATTGGCGTGGCGACGGTCGTTACGCTGTTTTTGACATTCTTTGTTGTTAGCGTGCTGATCAATCCTTTCCTTCCGCAGATACGGCTTAAGCCGGTAGCTGCTCTTCCGCAGCAGTCGGACATCAACTTTCACCCGCCGGAACTGCCTGCGTTGACCAAAAGGGAAACAATCGCAAAACAAACCGGCGAAAAAGCGAGAATAGAAAAGAAAAAACGTGATGATGCCAAAGTGGAACGCGCGGGAGCCGCAGAGCTGCTTCGTGAAGCGAAGACAGTCCCGGTCAACCGAGCAACAAATGAAGGTAACCCTTTGGCGATCGGTTTCTTTGTCAATTGGGACGATTCAAGCCTGGCATCGCTGAAGCAGAACATCAACAGCCTCGATTGGGTCGTGCCCGAATGGATGCGTCTTTCCGGCGATGACAAAAATCCGGTGGTGCTGGACATCGACGAGGACGCGATCCATTTCATACAGTCGACCAGACCGGAAATGCCTGTGCTTCCGCTGCTGCAGAATTACAAGAACGAACAATGGAATTCCGATATTCTGATCCATTCGATCAGTCGCGAGGCAAATCGCCGACTTTTTATCGATAGGCTGCTGGAAGCCATTGCGAAATACAAATTCGGCGGGCTGACGATCGACATTGAAGAGGTGCCGCAAGCGTCGCAAACGGATCTTTTCACATTTATGAAAGAGCTTCGCGCCGAATTTCAAACACGAGGCCTCATCCTCGCGCAGGCAGTTCCTTTTGACAACCCGGACTGGAATTATAAGGCGTATGCGAGCGTTACGGATTATCTGATGCTGATGGCATACGACCAGCACTGGTCGACCGGCGAAGCAGGCCCGGTTGCCGGTCAGGATTGGTACGATTCGATCCTAAAGAAGCGCATGGCTGAGCTTTCGCCGGCGAAAACGATCGTTTGCTTTGGCAACTATGGCTACAACTGGACGAACGATAAGCGGGAAGCCGAGACAGTGTCATTTCAGGAATCGCTTCTTGCGGCAAAAGAATCGCTCGATTCACCTGATCAAATTAGATTCGACCCTGTTTCGAAAAATCCCTATTTTACTTATTCAGAGGACGACGGCGTCGAACACACGGTTTGGTTTCTTGACGCTTCGACCGCGTACAACCAACTCCAAAGCGCGAAAGCTTTTAAGCCTGCGGGTTTTGCTCTGTGGCGACTCGGAAGCGAGGATCCTTCGTTGTGGAAGGTTTTTGGCTCCGGTGACCGATCAGCTTCGACGGATGACCTAAAGGTGATCAAATACGGCTATTCGGTCGATTTTCAGGGGACAGGTGAGATCTTGCAGGTGATCGCTCAACCACAGGACGGAACGCGTGAGGTGCGAACGGATGCGTCCGGCGAAGTTGTAGATCAAGTATATCGACAAATTCCATCGTCCTACGTGATCCAGCGCGCCGGGGACAAGCCGGGCAAGATAGCTCTAACATTCGACGATGGGCCTGACGCGATCTGGACACCAAAGATACTCGACATTCTAAAACAGGAAAATGTAAAAGCCGCGTTTTTTATCGTCGGCCAGAACGGACAGACAAATCCCGACATCATAAAGCGGATCTTTGCTGAGGGACACGAGCTAGGCAATCATTCTTTCACGCATCCGAATCTTGGCGAGGTTCCGGGGCAGATAACAGATCTGGAACTTAATGCCACACAGCGCCTTATAGAATCGCTAACGGGACATTCCACGCGGCTCTTTCGCGCTCCTTATTTTGGCGATGCTGAGCCTCGCACCCCGGACGAAGTCGTTCCAACCGTTCTGGCACAAGATCTCGGTTACATATCCGTTGGACTTCATCTTGACCCTGATGATTGGAAATTAAAGAACGAGGACGGTTCGCCCCACACAGCCGACCAGATGGTCGAGGATGTTCTGAAACAGGCTGCGATAACCACCCCTGAGGAGCGCGGCAACATTATTCTAATGCACGACAGCGGCGGCGACCGTTCGGCCACGGTAGATGCTCTTCCGAAGATCATTCATGAGCTTCGCGCGCGTGGATACGAATTCACGACGATAGCTGACCTTGCCAATATGACGCCCGAACAAACGATGCCGCTTGTGCCGGAAGACCAGACCTTTTATGCGAAGGCCGATGCGTACGTTTTTTACGGGATCTCGATAGGCGGTTGGCTGATGAGATGGATATTCTTTGTGGGCATTATTCTCGGCCTGGGCAGAATGGCGTTTATCGGCATTTTGGCGTTTGCGCAGTTTGTTCGGTCAAAACTTCGCGAATCAGGGCATTTTGGTGAGCAGCACCAGCCATTAGTTTCCGTCGTCGTGCCTGCATATAACGAGGAAAAGGTCATTAACGGTACCATCGAAAGCCTGCTGGCATCAGATTATCTTAACTTTGAGATCATCGTCGTTGACGACGGTTCAACCGACGGAACATTTGAGTCGGTAATGAGGCAATTCGACGGACTCAACAATGTGTCGGTTTTCAAAAAAAATAATGGAGGCAAGGCAGAAGCACTCAATTTCGGTTGGCGTAAGGCAAAAGGCGAGGTTGTTATCGCACTCGACGCTGACACGCTCTTTACCCCACAGACGATCGGTGCACTCGCACACCGTTTTGCCGACCCGACGATCGGTGCCATTGCGGGAAATGCGAAGGTCGGTAACCGCATAAACGTCGTAACTAAATGGCAGGCGCTGGAATATGTGACATCGCAAAATTTTGATCGCCGAGCGTTTGCTTCGCTCAACTGCATTACCGTTGTTCCCGGCTCAGTTGGTGCATGGCGGCGGTCAGTGCTCGAAGAAGCCGGCGGATTTTCTTCCGACACTCTCGCCGAAGACCAGGACTTAACCATTCAAGTGCGAAAGCTCGGGTACAGGATCGGCTATGAGGAAAACGCCATCGCGTTGACCGAGGCACCGGACAGTTTGCGAAATCTCGCCAAGCAGCGATTCCGCTGGTCGTTCGGCACGCTCCAATGTATGTGGAAACACAAGAACGCTTTGCTAAATCCCAAATACGGCACGCTTGGATCTATTGCGATGCCGAATGTGTGGATCTTTCAAGTGCTTTTCCCGCTGATCTCGCCTGTGATGGACCTGCTCTTTGTCTGGACGATGGCCGGAGCGTTGATCACATCTCTCGAACACCAGCAGGAATATGCCCACACGCCGACAAACCTTAACGAGGTCCTGTTCTATTATGCTTTGTTTTTGGCGGTCGATTGGTTCGGAGCATTTGCGGCGTTCTTAATGGAAAAGAGAGAAGATAAGAAGCTGCTCGGCTGGCTGCTGATACAGCGCTTTGGCTACAGGCAGGTCATGTACTGGGTGATGGTCAAGTCTGTCTATACCGCCATCCGCGGAGCCGTCGTCGGTTGGGGAAAGCTAGAACGAAAAGCGACGGTCGAAGCAAGAGTTTAGCCACAGAGTACACCGAGACGACTGAGAAGAACAAAAATTATTTTTCTTCGTGTTCTATGCGTGCTCTGTGGCTATAATCGATCTATGCCTGAGTTTCCCGACATTGACGGCGGCAGCGAAGTCTTGGAAGAAACCAAGATCAAGCTGGAAAAGCCCAAACTCTTCAAGGTCCTTCTTCATAACGACGATTTTACGACGATGGAGTTTGTCGTTTTCGTTCTGCAGTATGTCTTTAACCGTTCAGATTCTGAAGCTTTCTCGATTATGCTGAAGGTCCACAACGAAGGCATCGGCGTCGCCGGCATTTATCCTTACGAAATAGCCAACATGAAATCGGAAAAAGCTACAAATCTCGCTCGATCGCGCGAGTATCCTTTGCTTTGCACTATTGACGAAGAGTAAAGATCTTCCCTTAACAGGATGGACAGGTTATTCAGGATATGGGAAATGAACCTGTTCATTATGTCTATCCTGTCCGAATACTTCTTTAACGATGATTCTGCGTGGTAATATCTAGGTTTTATACGGCAATGACAGAATCAATCGATCTCAAGAAAACAGTAAACCTTCCCCGGACCGATTTCGCCCAAAAGGCAAATCTTGGGCAAATGGAGCCTGCGCGGCTAAAGAAGTGGCAGGAAATGGGCCTATATGAAAAAGTGGCGGAGGCTCGCAATGGCCGCGACAAATTTATCCTTCACGACGGCC
Source organism: uncultured Chloracidobacterium sp. (assembly GCA_964528325.1). Lineage (GTDB taxonomy): Bacteria > Acidobacteriota > Blastocatellia > Pyrinomonadales > Pyrinomonadaceae > OLB17. The sequence continues at coordinate 20,377 of CAZGSC010000032.1, forward strand.
CGCCATATGCCAATGCTGATATTCATATCGGCACTGCTCTAAATAAGATACTAAAGGATTTTGTCGTCAAGACGCGTTCGATGATGGGCTACGACGCGCCTTATGTACCTGGCTACGACTGTCACGGCTTGCCGATCGAAACCATTGTCGAAAAGAAACTGGCTGAAAAAGGAAAGAACAAAAACGATATTCCGGTTGCCTCATTTCGCCGCATCTGCCGAGAACATGCGTCAACGGCGATGAATAATCAGACACGCGATTTTCAGCGGCTGGGAATACTCGGCGAATGGAAAGATCCATATCTGACGATGTCGCCCGAATACGAATCATCTACGGCACGGCTGTTTGGTAAATTCCTTGAGCGCGGCTTTATTTACAAAGGATTGCGGCCCGTCTATTGGTGCATCCACGACCAGACGGCTCTTGCCGAAGCCGAGGTCGAATACAAGGAGCACAGTTCGCCATCTATTTATGTGAAGTTTCCGCTAAGGACAGACCCGACAGAGATCGATCCGGCATTGGCTGGCAAAAATGTGATCATCGTGATCTGGACAACGACTACGTGGACACTGCCCGCAAATCTCGGTATTACTGTCCATCCGGATTTTGATTATTCGGCTATCGAGGTTTCCGATGCCGAGGTTTTTATTGTTGCGACGGAACTTGCCACTGCATTTGCGGAAACCTGCGGTTTTGCTGAGTATGAAGAAATTGCTCGTTTCAAGGGTGCAAAGCTCGACCGTATGGAAGCAAAGCACGCATGGCTCGATCGTACGTCGCTGATAATGAACGGCGAGCACGTCACGCTTGGCGAAGCTGACGCCGAGGTCGAGCTCGATGTGCGGTTTGAGAATAAATCTGCAGGAAGATCAGGCACAGGCTGTGTCCACACGGCTCCGGGCCATGGAGCCGACGATTTTGCTATCTCCAAAAAATACGGCCTTGAGATCTATGCGCCGGTCGATGCGGCGGGCAAGTTTACTTCCGAGGTCGAGTATTGGGCCGGTGAAGATATATTTGCAGCTAATTCAAAGATCGTCACCTTTCTTCGTGAGAGCGGTGCCTTACTTTTTTCCGAAACCTATCAGCATCGATATCCGCATTGCTGGCGATGCAAAAATCCGGTGATCTTTCGCGCAACACCGCAATGGTTCGTATCGATGGATGAGGCGGTTGACGGCAGATCGTTACGCGAACGTGCGATGGATGAGATCAAAAAGGTCAAGTGGCATCCTGCATGGGGCGAGGGCCGAATGAACAATATGTTCAAAGGGCGGCCTGATTGGTGCGTTTCGCGTCAACGGTCCTGGGGCGTGCCAATACCGGTGTTTTATTGTCAGGGCTGCGAAGAAGCCGTCGCCGATCCAAAAATAATTGACCACGTTGCTGATATCTTTGCGGTTGAGACGGCAGACGCATGGTATGCACGGCCTGAAAGCGAATTACTGCCTGAAGGGTACAAATGCAGAAAATGCGGCGGCGGCGATTTTCGAAAAGAAACCGACATTTTAGATGTTTGGTTTGATTCAGGTTCAAGCTGCGTTGCGGTGTTGGAAACGCGAGGGCAAACACTTCATTTCCCGGCTGATGTTTACTTAGAAGGCGGCGACCAGTATCGCGGATGGTTCAATTCGAGCCTTAGCTGCGGCATCGCGGCACACGACGCAGCACCGTACAAACAGATCATCACTCACGGCTGGGTCGTTGATGGTGAAGGCAGAAAGCAATCGAAGTCAATTGGCAATGTCACAGCCCCGCAGGAGATCATCGATAAGTCCGGAGCTGAGATATTGCGGTTGTGGGCCGCCGCCGTGGACTACACAGAAGATGTGAGGTGCTCGGACGAGATACTCGCACGCATCGTTGATGCATATCGCAAGATGCGCAACACGTTGCGCTACGCGCTTGGAAATCTTGAAGGCTTTGATCCTAAAAGCGATGCTGTAGCGCCGGCAGAGATGCTTGAGATCGATCTGTGGGCTCTCGCAGGGCTTAACGATGTTACGAAGAAAGTACTTGCTGCGTATGAGGTATACGACTTTCAAGCGGCGTACAACGCGCTCTACAATTTCTGTACAGTGACATTATCCGCAAGGTACTTTGACATCATCAAGGACCGGCTGTATATATTCGCTCCCCGATCTTTGGAGAGACGCTCTGCACAAACTGCTCTGCACACTGTTGTTGATAACCTTTGCCGTCTGCTCTCGCCGATCCTGGCTTTTACGTCTGACGAGGCGTGGGAAAATTTGCCCGGACAATCTGTGGCCTCGGTACATATTGCCGAATTTCAGGTCGCAGATGATGCTGACAACTCAACCCTCAACGAAAATTGGGAAAAGATATTCGCAATAAGAGATGTAGTTCTGAAAGCCCTCGAGGATGCAAGGAACGACAAGCGCATCGGCTCATCGCTCGAAGCCAAAGTCGTGCTGAGGACCGATGGCGAAACGACACGTTTTTTGATGGATTATTTTGACCAGCTGCGTTACGTTTTTATCGTTTCGCAAGTCGAGGTCCACGAAGGCGGTAGCTTTGGGGTTGAGATACAAAAAGCGGACGGCGAAAAATGTGAACGCTGCTGGAACTATTCGACGCGTGTCGGCGAATTTGATGCTTACCCGACGGTTTGCGAGCGTTGCAACGAAGCTCTTAAGGAGATCGGGGCATCGATATCTGGTTCCTAATGTGAGAACAGGGCTGAGATTTTTCCGTATACTGGTAAAGAGTGACTAGAAAAGACTATCTTTGGAAACTTGCGTATCTCGCGATCGCGGGCGGCGTCTTTCTCATCGATCAAACCACAAAGGCTTGGGCGACCAAAGAACTTCGTTCAAATGGCGATAGAACGATAATTTCCGGCTTACTGAATCTGATCTATGCTCAAAATACGGGCGTAGCATTTTCGATGCTTGACGATCACGGCGATGCCGGACGTTGGGGCCTTTCAATAGTTGCTTTCGTCGCGGCGACGCTTGTCCTTTTTTTCTTTTGGCGAACGCCGAGAACCGATGACAGAATGATGGGAGCACTCTCGTTACTTCTGGCAGGCATCGCCGGAAATGTTACCGATCGGCTGCGGCTAGGGTTTGTTGTTGATTTTATCGATGTTCAATTTGGAAGCTGGCATTATCCAACATTCAACGTGGCCGACTCGGCAATTTGTTTTGGAGCTGGATTACTAATATTAGATATGTTTCTAAATCGGAAGAGAGAAACTGAATCTGACGGTGACCATCAACCAGTGATCCGCGATCCGCAATCGAACGATGTATCCTGAACTTTTTCGCATCGGCAACTTTCCAATAACGACCTACGGCATCTTTTTGGCGTTGGGGATGCTGCTCGCTCTTTTTGTAGCGTCCAGACTGGGCGCTCGTGATGGATTGCCGCGTGAACGCATCTATGACCTTGGCCTTTGGACGCTGGTCGGCGGGCTTGTTGGGTCAAAGATTTTGATGTTCTTCGTCG